>NZ_JAYKTS010000023.1 GCF_037024155.1 Bacillus sp. 2205SS5-2 | reverse complement strand
TTTGAATCAAATTTGGGAAAGTGGTAGACTGTTTCATAGGGACGCTCCTTTTTAAATTGTTTGTGTCGTAACAACAATTTTACTAAAAGGGCGTCCTTTTTTGTAGTTTTTTAATGGATTTAATTGGTTAATCAACACTCTTGATATTATAGAAGAAAATGATTCATTCAAAAAGAGAAAATTCCCTTATTCAGCTGAAATTATTCACGTTCTTTTTAAGTGATTCGGTAGATAAGGAATCCACCTTCTACGCCGTATTCTACTTTTTCTGGACAGCATAAACTAATTTCACATTATTTTTTTGGGGAATCCTATATTTCAGATTAGTATCCTGTAGCTGAATCCCTACATTCAAGGAAATTTGCATAGTAGGAATCTATCAACAAAACGGAAAAACATAAGCTCAACAAATATTTTTAATAGGTTGCTTTCGCAAAGATTATGGCTTTTCGAATAGGAATCTACCCCCTCGCTTGTATGATTTCGTGCTCTTTTCCTGATGAAGACTTCTCCATTTCTAAATAAATGTAAGAAAACAGTCGAAAAATTCTTACTGCCTGTTTTTTCTTTGTGCCAATAGTAACAAAGGATACGAAAAGAGCCGATTTTCCCTATAGTAAGGAATCATCGGCTCTGATTTGATAAATGGACGAAGTAATAATTAACCTGCTTGTGCAGAAAAACGTAGGATCATTTACTCCTTGAGAGTAATTTCCTCAGAGTTTTTGGAACATATAAATACTTGCTGTTTTAGTATATCCAACTCCTTTTTGAATTTTTTCCAAGTATTCTGTCGTATGAGGAATATCTTTTTTAGGAATAAAATACTGAAATAGGTCTTTATCTGAAATATGGTACTTACCATCCCGATGATTTCCTATGGCTATTAGAGAATAATCTGAATCAAGGTACGCCATACTTGCATCTCCATGGCTATTATTTACTACAAGTATTCCCCCTTTATTTAGGTATTCTTTGCAGTACTTCGACACAAAGCCCGCATATTGAGAGATTAGCAAGTCATATTTATTAATCTCTTCATCTACAAGTTCGCGATAATCTCTCTTATAGAAATTAACTTCGCTCTTTCCTAAATATTTTTTGTTTTCTTCAATAAAAGAATGCACCCTTTGATCATTAAAAAAGGGAGAGAACCTTCTGTCAGTATCAATATAAGTTGTTTTCTGGAAGTAAAGTGAAGGAGTTATATGTATATAGCTCCCAGGATAGATTGCACTGTTAATATTGTATTGAGTGGCTAATTGATCAAATAAATTAGCACGGTCAAATGTAGTGCAATAAGTGGGTGAAACATACTCATGGTACATTTGAATAGGATCTTTTTTCATTTTAGTTCCTCCAATAAATACGCATAGTTTTTCGGCCAGCTTCAATATCGATTTCTTATTTTTTAGTAAATCCGATGTTTTCTACGCTAAGGAGTAGGCTTCTTCCTTTTTAGGGTTAAATGGAATTTAATTCCTCTTTAAATTAGGAAGTATTAACAATACCGATACACAAAGGCAGTATACTAAATAATATTTTCATGTTTCTTCGATAGAATTGGCTTATCTGCATATCCAATAACCTACTTCCTGCATACTCGACTTTCCTATTCACGAATCCAGCTTTTTTTAGAAGGTATTCATTTCCTCTGAACACTTCGAAAGGTGATACTCTTTTTTTAAGGCTCTTTTCGTATGCATTCTGGCTATTTCAACTTGTTTTTATTTAAATTTTCCATTTTACTGTTGATTTCCATCAAAAACAGTCGAAATACGACGCGAAACAAATCTTTATCATAGATGATAAACTGATTGGAATAGCCACAGACATTGCGAAAACAGCCTATAAAAAATACCACTCTTACTAATCTGGTGCCATTGCAAAACGAATCTCATTTTTAATATTCAAACTAGCTAGATCTCTATCAATACTCCACCCGATATTAATTGGTATTTTCCCAGGCTTCGATAACCATTTCGCCATTCATTATTGCCCCGAGTTCATACCCTTCACTAGCTGCTTTGATTAAACCTGAAAATGCATTTTTGGCATCTCCAATAATATATAATCCATTAATAGTTGTTTCCCCTTTTTCATTGACTTTATATCCACCCATTTCAATTAACTCAATCCCTAATTTTAATGGGATATCACAAGCTTGTGTTTCGCCAGTATCCATGATAAATCCATCGGTCCTTTCATAGGACTCACCTGACTCCACAATCACATTTTCTAACTGGCCATTAGTAGATTTAAGCTCAACTATTGGTTGTTCCACCAGTTGTACACCATGATCCATGAGTTCTTTTTTTTCATTAGTTGTTATTTCAGCTGCACCATTTGTAAAAACAATGAGATCATTGCTCCAATTGTAGATCATTTTCGCGTAATGCATAAGCCAATCTCCGTTTCCGAATACAGCTAGCTTTTTATCTCTTCGTTCCCATCCGTCACAATAAGGACAAGGATAAACAGAAGTACCATATACTTCTTTAAGTCCTTTAATGGAAGGGAGATCATCTTTCATTCCTGTTGAAAAAATGACCTTTTTACTTTGGTATACCTTCCCCTTATTAGTAGTGACTTTAAAAGTAAAATCAGGTTTGACAACATTTTCAACTCGATCTTGTTCATATAAAACCGTAGGATATTTTTTTAATTGTTCTAAGGATATTTCTTTAAATTCTCCAGGTGTGATTCCGTCGCGACTTAAAAATCCGTGTGAAGCACGCGTTACACTATTCCTAGGATGATTTTCGTCAATTACAAGTGTGTCTCTTCTCGAACGACCTAAAACAAGTGCTGCACTAAGTCCAGCAGCGCCGCCTCCAATTACAATACAATCAAAAATTTTCTCATTCATTATTCATACTCCCTTTCTTCGCTATTACTATAACGGTGACACCTTCAAATGAACCTTTTTGAATTGTCATCAACTAACAAACCATTTTTGAAAGTATTCCATGATAGATTGGGGATCTCTTTCGGGGCTACAGAGCCGTTGTACATAGTTTCCCAAGCTGTAAAAAGAATACCATCATACATATGAAGAACCCATGAGTCTGGAGTTCCCTGCGATATATACCCAACTCGCCGTAAGTTTTGGATTAATTCCCTTAGCTCTTTATTTACTTCAGAAAATTGACAGCTGTTAGGGTCATGGTCTTCGTGTTCTTTATTTTCTTTCATAAGAAGAACAAAACCCTTCTCACCAGCGTTAGCTTTCATTATTTCTTCCATTTGTTCAATTGGATGCTCATATTTTTGCTTCGCTTGTTGAATGATTGATAAAGTGTGTTGAATTAGTGATTCGTGAATTTCTTTAAATAATGTTTCTCTATTTCGGAAATTTCTATGAAGTGTCATTCTACTGACTCCAGCTGCTACAGCAATGTCTTCTAAAGAAGCAGACTCATCTAGACTAAGAACTTGAATCGCTGTTTCAATTATTTTAGCTCTTGATTTACTCATAAAACCACCTCCTCTTGTTACACCTGTGTATCATACGATATATAACAGTAACACAAAAGTCAACTTATTCGTTTTTAGCTGTAGTTTTCTTTTAACAAAACTCCTCCATTTCTGAACAGAGAAGAATGAAATAAATTTACTCACTTTCTATCTTCCATTAGTGTTCCTCTACTATGTAAAAAAATATATGTTCAGTTTCATCTCTGGAAAATTACCTTTTTACCCCCAACGATGAAAAATAGATTGAATTTTCGGATATTTTACGCTACACTAGTATCTTTTCCTGAAACGCTCTTTTCGAATACATAGTGGCTATTTTGTCTGATTTTAGATAGAATCCTCCATTTTGCTGCTGATTTCCAGCAAAAATGGACGAAAAGATGCCCACAAACAGACCTATAACAACATTTATAGCAAGGATCGAAAAGCACCAAACTTTGCGAAAATAGCCTCTTGAAAAAAGAAAACCATCCAATACGTCAAAGTAATATCCAACGTAGGATGGTTTCCTTTTTTAGACAAAGCCAGTATTAAGGCTGCCCAGTTGTTGGTGGTACAGAAATCTCGGTGGCCGCCAAGATCTCATTATTAGCATTTGTTAAATGGATGATAATATACCTACACTTTTTAGAAATCATTTTTAATAAGGCTATTTCCGCAAAGATTGTGGCTTTTCGAATAGGAATAGATTCCCTGATTTGTATGACTTCGTACTCTTTTCCAAAGGCTCTTTTCGTATTCATTGTGGCTATTTCATCTGATTTTTGACTAAATCCTCCATTTCATTGTTGATTTCTATCAAAAACAGACGAAATGATGCCCGAAACAAACTATATTACAAATGATTAACTGATACGAAAAGCAACAATCTTTGCGAAAACAGCCTTTCCAAATGAAAAATTATCCATTTTTAGATAAAAAGTAAGAAATCTATCGAAAAAACCATACTGCCTGTTTTTTCTATATGCCGATATCAACAAAGTCTACGAAAAGAGCCTTTAATAAAGGGTGGAGAATTTATATGCTTTTTATTAACCCAACAAAAGAAAGGTATTATTTTCATTTTTTTCTACTCTATGAAGCATATGTTGCTTGCTTGATTGCTTCCCTTCAATTTCTGCCCATTCGTCGTGAATCAATCATTATAAAGTCCATTAGATCTAGTCTGATTGTCATTCATATTTGAGAAGCTCAGAAACAGTTTTGAATTTGTATCCCTTTTCTTTTAACGAAGTAATGATTCCGTCAACGGCTTCTAATGAATATCTATTTTCATCATCAAACATGACATGTAATAATATGATAGAACCCGGTTCCACTTTTTCAATCACATGATTTTTGATATTATCTGCGCTCGTAATCACGTCCGGATAGGATTCTGGTTCAATGTTCCACATGATCGTTTGAATATCATTTTGTGATAAATACCAAGGTAGTGTTATCAGTTTTTCCCCGTAAGGAGGTCGAAATGTAGGCATTTTCTCATAGCCTGATACCTGAATTAAAGCCGATGTTCGCTCTACTTCTGATTGAATAGTCTCCAAAGACTTAAACACCATTCGTTCATGAGAAAATGTATGATTTCCAAGCTCATGACCTGCTTCAATAATCATTTTTGTTTCAGCTGGAAATCTTTCAATCATGTTTCCGTTCAGATAAAACGTAGCCTTCACATCTTCTTTTTCTAAAATCGACAGAATGACTGAGGTGATTTCAGTTGGGCCATCATCAAAGGTTAAGGCTACTACTTTTTCGTCCGTTTCGATCCGATTGGAAATGTCACCAAACAATTGAAAAGAGCGGGAGTTCATCCACTCCCGCATCCCGATAACCACTACTACTATAATTGCTAGGATGATGGCCAGCCTTTTTAAAATGAGTTTCATTTTCTTCACCCCCACTTAAACTATGAAGCGGATGAATAATTGAAAAATTCAAATTTAAAACTGTTTATGCATGCTTCTCTTCCTGTTCATTTCGTTCATGACCATTCCCACTTTAATAATGAATACATAAAAACATCATGGAAGGATTCATAGGAATACAGATAATCGCGCAAAACACCTTCCCGTGAAAATCCGAGTTTCTCTAACAGCTTATATGAGGGCTCGTTTTCCAGAAAAACCGTCGCGCCTATTCGGTGTAAGTCTAACTCTTCAAATCCATAGGAAAGAATTGCTCTCAACGCCTCTTCTGTATATCCCTTTCGCCAGTATTCCGGATTAAGGTCATAACCTATTTCGGCTTTATTATTCCACGGTTGATACTGGTTAAATCCAATCGTGCCGATAAGTTTACCTGTTTCCTTAGACTCCATCCCCCATCGGAACGCTTTCTTTTCTATTTCTGCATTTTTCATGGCTCTTGTTAATCGAACAGCTTGATCGAGGTGTTGAAATGGATTTTGACCATAAAATTTCATCGCAACATCTTGTGAAAAATAGAGAAAAAGTGCTTCTGCATCTTCTTCCGTAATTTCTCTTAATACTAATCTATTGGTTTGTAGTTCCCTCATTTTGATCAAACTCCCTTATCCTATGAAATTGTTATCAAGCCACCTGGTCTAATTCGGGCCATAGACACCTCATCAACAAAAGTACCATACTGAATCAAAGTTCCTCTATGAACCCCCTCTTGAATAAACCCAAGATGTTCGTAAAGCTTCTTAGCCCTTTCATTTCCCGCTACAACCGTCAATTCTAACCGTTCGAGCATCAGCCAATTGTCTGCTAAATCGATCACTTTCTCCATTAATTTTCTACCGATTCCAATTCCATGCTTTTGTTCATCCACTAATAAAAATAAACTTGCACTATGGTTCCGTCTTCCTTTGCTCCGAGTAAGACCGACAAATCCGACGACAATTCCGTCACTTTCCGCAACAAACTGATGCTGATGCTCCCCTAATTGATTTAAGTTTTTCTCCATGTCTTGTAAGCGCATGCTCGGCGTTGAAATGATCGTCGGCATCACGCCTTCTTGGGTCATAATAAAATAAATTCTTTCTGCGTCTGCTTGCTGCACAGGACGAATATGTATACTCATAAAGGCCCCCTCCTATACTATTAGACTCTAGTTAACTTTTACGACAAAGTGACATGAATTTCCTTCCTATTCGCTAAATTTCATCATCTCTTTAATTGGTATAATCAAATATATATGAATTGCATTTGAATCATTATCATCTTTACAGCATAGTGAAAACGCCACTACGTTTGCATTTCAAACTTCATCAGATTTCAACAGTCATTTGCTACCAAAATCAAAGGATTTATAATTTTTAAGATTTAGACAAAATGCATTTCTATAAAAGGGCCCCTAAGTTCAATATTAACAACGAATGGAAATATACAAAAATCATTGATTTCTGTGTATTTCCTTATTATGTAGTATGAAACTATTTAAATCTTTCCGATGCTCTTCTTTTTATAAGGCTGTTTTCACAAAATTTGTTGCTTTTCGAACCAGTCTATAAACGGGGATATAGCTTTGTTTCGGGCATCATTTCGTCTATTTTTGATGGAAATAACAATGATATGGGCGATTTAATCAAAAATCAGATGATTTAGCCACAATGTATACGAAAAGAGCCTTATTTAAAGACATTTAGAAGAAGAGTATTCGAAAAGCTATGATTTAACTCATTTCAAAGAAATTTATTAAACGACAGCTTACCAATTGACTAGCGTTCTGATATGGCTGTTGTATTGAATAAACACAATAATTCTCAAGGGAATAGTCTGTCTAATTTTGGATAATCAAAACACTTGTTGAATTATACCTTAGAAAAAATGAGGGGTAAACAAATAATTTAATGATCCAATTCTTTCAGGTGCTGAAAGAACTTAAAGTGGTGAATAAATAGAAATACTAGAAAACATCACCTGTATGCTTTTTTTGAAGGCTCATTTCGTTTACTTTGTTGCTATAGGCACAAAAAAACAGCCAGTAAAGTTTTTTCTACTGGTTTCTTACTTTTTATCTAGAAATAAAGAACTTTTCATTAGAAATCGAGCACGAAGTCATACAAACCAGGGGAGATATTCCTATTAGAAAAGCCACAATCTTTGCAAAATAGCCTTTTAGAATGAAAATAAAAAGGATAGGTTCTAAAAAATATGAATCACTTTAATAGATAAAAAATCCAACATACGGTTTTCATATCCCTCTTACCCTTGGACAAAAAGTTCATTAAAAGGAAATATTTTCTTGATTAACAATCTATTAAGGTGTAATATTACACCAAGGTAAAGAAATTCTCTTTTCATAACGTTATATTAGGAGGTTAAAAGATGAATGCGGAAATTCAAGAACTTCGTAGTCGAATAGAGAAACTAGAAGCAGAAGTTACTGACCTTCGGGGACAAGTGGGGAAAGTTAATACTCTGACTAAAATTCAATCGAGTAAGTCACCAACGCCTTCAACAATTCTCAATCAAAATCCTAGACCAATTACTATCGACACTCACGTGAGCAAGGAAGAAGTGCAAAAGCAATGGGGAGAAGAAATTGGGCAAACTTGGTTACCTCGAATCTTTATTTTTGTGTTATTGTTAGGGGTCGTCTGGGGCTTTGCGGCAGCCATTGAAGGTGGATTTGTAACAGAATCGATTCGTGTGGCTTCAGGATATAGCTTCGCATTAGTGTTATACGGAATCGGAATTCATCAATTTAGAAGAAAACATTTTAACTTAGCCTTTAGTCTGCTGGGTGGAACGATTGTTCTTTTGTTTTTAACAACATTTTCGGCACATATGCTGTATGAATTTATCTCCTTTTGGCCTGCTTTTCTACTGAATGCTTGTTGGTTAGTATTGGGGCTGATCACATCCTATTACTTCAAAACCGAAATCATCGCGGTCATCGTCTCATTAGGTGGATTTCTCGTTCCCTTTTTACTCGATGGTGCTGGAACAGGTTCTTGGCTGTTTTATACTTATGAAACGTTGTTATACGCAATATTCTTATTGTTTTCCTATCGTTTCCAATACCGCTGGCTTCACTATATTTCGTTTCTGTTTTTACCATTAACTCTGGTAGCTTACGGTGTCTTGGTACAGCCTTCTGGAAATGAACCGGCATATATCATGTTACTTCAACACCTCTTAATCTCCGTTGTTGTTTTTTATAAACATCATTTGACATCGAAAGATCAAATAAGCTCACTCTTTACAAGTGCAGTAATCACATCATTATTTTGTTTTAGCCTCTTGGATGGGTGGTCATTTGATACGGTCCTACTAAGTCTAATCTTTGCCTATTCAACACTTAGCATTTATCTATATTTTGGAAAAAACCTTTCTGAGAAAATACCGTTATCGGTTGTTCTTGCACTTTATTTCATTGGATTATATACGTATCATCTTTCGGGAGATGAATTGCTTACATCTCTACTATTGCTCCAAGCAGTATTAGGAATATACCTAGCCGTTACACTAAAAAGTAAGTTAATCCTCTTGACATCTGGGATGACTTTTTTACTAGCGACTCTAAGAGTTTTCATGATAGGTTATTGGGAACTATGGAGCCCGGAACTCATCACATGGCTTGTTTTCTTCGCATCCACCATTTCTATATTGTGGCTTGAAAACAAACACGGGTCGTTTTTCGAAAAAAACCTAAAATCATTGACCGTAATAATCCTATCCTTCATGTTGCTTCTATTCCTTGGTCAATTTGGTAATACCATTACAATAGAATATTCCTATATGATTCAACAAATGACGATCTCGCTCTTATGGTTATGTTATGCTGTTGGATATATTATCGTGGGTAAATGGAAAAATAGCTCCCCCTTGCAAACATTCGGATTAGTGATGATTTTCGTAGTCTTATTAAAAGCAATTTTCGTCGATCTCCCCATCTCATCTCTCACCATTAGGGCTGTACTATTCATTATCTTAGGTGGAATCGGCTTACTAGTTTCTCGCTTCTACTATAGCGAAAAAAAGAAATAAACAAGAATTGCCAAGGTGGGTCACGTTGCGCCGAGCTAAACCCGCTCAAAGTCAATCACCAAAACTTTACTAGCCATGAAAAAGCCAGAATCTCCTAGCGAGATTCTGGCTCATTTATTAAAGATTGAATTCTGGAGTTTTCTTGTTGATGTTCACCTAAAATCTTTTGGTAAAGAAAAATAGCAAGAGTGATACTTAACAACACTCCGGTTAAATTCAACGATGTTGCAACTAATTTTTCGAAATAGGCAAATAATACGCTATTAAATGAAAATATCGTACAACCTATATTTGAAGCAATAAATAATACTTTATAAGGTATTTTCATTTTTGTATACCTCCTTCTTATGAACAATACAAACGCGGATTGCTTACTTTCCTTTAACTTCCAAATTTTCACTTAAACTGAGTATAAATAACCATTTTTAATGTATATGTCGAATTATATCATTTTTTAGGAAGCGTGTTAATATTCTGAATACCAATATTATTTAATTCCCCTAATTTAGACAAAAATAAACATGAAATGCGAGAAGTCCTACATTTACCCTTTTCCAACAAAAAAGTCCTAATACCCCGAAACTTCCCTAGTTGAATAGGTTTAGAATAGGAATAATTAGGACATTTCCGAGTATTTTTGTATTATAAAATAGAAATAAGAGTAAAAAAATTCGACCTATCAAGGTTATTTCCATTGCAGGGACGAGGAGAAGCTTATCAAACCAACCGCCATTCTCCTAGTACTATCTACACTCTACTTCTAGTTGGCTCATCTAAACGTGATCGAAGTGTAGGGCTTTATTCGGGATTACTGAATAGCCTAGATGAATAGTAAACAAGGCTAACTAGTGCTTTTCAATAGCTCTCTTCATATTCATGATTGCTCTTTATTCAAGTAGGTCAAATAAGTACGAAAAAAAATCACGACCAATCTTTAGTGACTTATATACACTACGACAATCAAGATTCTCTGCACCTATTTTCACCGCACTCTACGGTAAATTCACTTCCAACTTACTCCCCGTGCTCGTTTACATCGCAAGTGGCCAAATAAAATAGGAATTAAACTGCTCAGCTCATTGATGGTCGTCACCTCTTAAATGATCGCTAACTTCATAAGCCCAATCCACTCACTATTGTTGAACCTCCTTGTTAATTCACATCCTCTTTCATTGAACGATGAATTACATATATCCGAAAGGTACAAAATTCCCTTGCTAGAACTTTTACCATAGTAATCTCCTATCTCTTAATCACATTATTCCATTTGCGAAACATCAATCATCACTGTTTTTAAAATCGCTAACATTTCGCGAGTATGAACGAGAGGAATGAGCGGTGCTGGTACTGAAGCTCCAGTTCCAAATGCTTCTAAACCAATGGACTCTGCTATATATTTGGAACGAAACAAGTGAAAATCACTGGTGATAATCAAAACTTTTTCCTTATTGTTTTCCATCAATTCTTTGGAAAACAATAAATTTTCGTATGTGGAAGTTGCTTGATCCTCAATCATGATACGCTCTTCATCAATTCCAGCGTTTACTAGGTATATCCTCATAGCCTCTGCTTCCGAAATTTTTTCTCCTACATCAATTCCCCCGCTTACAATCACGTTTGCATCCCTATTATTCTCCAAATAGGTTATAGCTAAAGCTAGTCGTTCTTCTAATACAAGTGAGGGCTTCCCCTTTATAATTCCTGCTCCTAGCACAATAACATAATCAACTTGTTCTGATCTTTCATCATCCATATGAGAAACAATCATGGATTCCATCGACACAAAATATACTAGAAACAATAGCGACCCTGTAAATACCGATAGTCTGAACCACTTATGCTTCTTCCAACAAGTAGACCAATAAGACATACGATATCCGATGAAAGTACATACAATTCCACTAAATATAAAAAGTAGAATTCCTGAATTCAAGCGATTTTTCGTTAACAATAATAATCCATAAATTAGCAGTATCCCTCCAAAGAGGTAGAATCCCTTTTTCACAGAAACATCCTTCCACAAACTATTCTATTTTTAGAATACCATATTCTCTCAGCCGAAAGACGGATATTTTTTCAACCCTATGAACGTTGGCACAGACTCATTATTCGCGCTATGCTTGATGGGAGTTACGCATCTATTATTTGAAATTTCTAAAAATACAAGAAGTTAGATTTTTATATTATGATGTGATTAGTTTAATGAAACAGAGGGTGATGGAATGAACACATTTAAATCGTTACGCGAAATGGACCGAAATGTTTGGATTCGCTTCATTGGAGAAGGGATAAACGGAATCGCATTTATGATGTTAATGCCCTTTTTCGCCTTATATTTAAAGGATAAAGTCGACTCATTAGTCTTAGTAGGAGTCGTGATGGCCGTTGCACCGATAGCGTCTGTTTTTGGCACAATGGTTGGAGGAAAAATGGCCGATGTGTATGGAAGAAAACCTGTGATGGTCGGATCGATGGTTGGAAACGGAATCGTTATGATGGGTTTTGTTTTTTTTGATACCTTCTGGATGTTTATGATTCTATCGGTATTTTTAGGGTTTTTCAATTCCCTTTTCCATCCAGCTGCAAGTGCTATGGTAGCAGACGTAACTGCCCCAGAAAAACGAACAGA
Source organism: Bacillus sp. 2205SS5-2 (assembly GCF_037024155.1). Classification (NCBI taxonomy): domain Bacteria; kingdom Bacillati; phylum Bacillota; class Bacilli; order Caryophanales; family Bacillaceae; genus Bacillus; species Bacillus spongicola. Next base: position 51,914 of record NZ_JAYKTS010000023.1, on the reverse strand, counting down.
AGCATTCGGCTTATTGCGAATGGGCCATAATATTGGTGCAGCCACAGGTCCTCTACTTGGCGCATCCATTATTGTCATCTCCAAATCGATTGTTTTCATGATAGCAGCAGGTACAACACTTCTTTATGCGGCAATCGTGGCGTTTTTCATTTATGAAAGCTTACCAAAGAAAGAGCGAAAAGAGTCATTGTTAGAAGTCGATGAGACAGAAGAAAAACTTCCGTCTCCTTTTAAAGTATTAATGCAAGATAAGCTGTTACTTTTGTTTGTGTTAACAGGTGTTGTAATCTCCATGAGCTTTTCACAAACTGAAGGCATGCTACCACTCCATTTTGATAATGAATTAAAACATTTACCAGAAACATTAAATCCATTTCCTTATCTCCTAGCTTTTAATGGCTTACTTGTCGTCTTGTTTCAGTTTCCAATCTCGTCCTGGGCTGGTAAGAAGAAAGTAGGATCGGTCATGTTATTAGGAGCATCGTTGTTTGGAATCGGTCAAATCGCAATAGCTTGGTTCCCTACTTTATTTTTTCAACAAAGAACTGATTTCTCCATGATACTACTCATAATGCTAGTTGTTTATGCGGTGTATACACTAGGTGAAATGATCATGAGTCCGGTACAAATGACGTTTATCGCCAATCTCGCACCGGAACATTTACGGGGAACATATATGGGTGCAGCTGGATTACAATGGATTCTAGGAGGAGCAATTGGGCCATTAATTTCAGGATTTTTACTTGATCGCTCACTTGGTGTCGTAATGTTCACGATGCTCGGCGTAGGCTGTATTATTGCGGGCATTGTGTATCTGTTGATAGATAAGATGACTTCCAATTCTTCTCGAATACAACAAACGCAAGTCGATGCTTCTTCTCTAAACTAGTATATTCTCCAATAAATTAGTTTAGCTTTGTTTAAACTTCATTAACGAGTGTAGAGAATAGGAGGAATCTTGATGAATGTTCGACTTGTGAAACCCACTTTGGAATTACAAACGGAATACTTTGATTTTTATCAAGAATGGGTAAAAAGTGGTGAAGTGATGGTTCCATGGGTTATCAGCAAAGACCCTAGAGGTTTTGCAAAAATGATTCAAACTCTCCAAAATGCTTCTTTAGGAAGCAATCTTCCAGACGGTTGGGTTCCTAATTCCACCTTCTGGCTTGTTTCTGAACAAAATCGAATCCTTGGCGCAGTCAATATTCGTCATTCATTAACTGAGTGGCTTACCAATCGTAGTGGTCATATTGGTTATGGAATCAGACCTACAGAACGTCAAAAGGGATATGCCACAAAACTCTTGTCTCTAAGTCTAATACAAGCCAAAAAACTAGGAATAGAACCGGTTTTGGTCATTTGTGATCGAACGAATATTGGGTCGATGAAAACGATTCTCCATAATAATGGAATCGAGGATTCTGACTTTGTTGAAGAAGATGGAAATATATTAAAAAGATATTGGATCACGCAAACTCAATAGAACACACGTTTCTTGCCATGTATCGTTCCTCGAAAAAGGAGAACCGCTGTTAAAGACATAAACAGCGGCTCTCTTTTTTTATTATCTAAACAATTCCCTAGAAATAGAACGATTTGATGCACTCATACTTGTACATGTGTAGTCACTCTCGTAGTTGCACCTGTCCTCATCTTTCTCATTTGCACCCTGGTCAGCTATCTATTTCGCACAAGAAAACAGTAAAAATAGAGGTATCCTCTTCCGTCTTTCATATTCCTGTTCATCCTCAAACAGATCTTTTTTCGGTGCGCCCTCTTTTAATGCTTCGATCGTAAAGCCAGCTTCTTGTAAAAGCATAAAATACTGCTCGATTGTTCGATGATATTTGACGACACTTTCCCCAATCCATGGTTCTATTCTTTCTCCTGTCTGAAAATAATCATCAACCAACCAGCTTCCACGTTTTCCGGTACTCTGTATACTCTCAAAGGATGAGGTAATCACGGGATGCTGCACACTAAAAACAAACTTTCCTGACTTTTTCAAGGTTTCGTGCACTCGTTTTGCTAACGTCGCAAAATCTTCAATGTACTGAATAGCAAGCTGACTCGTCACAAGATCATACGTTTTCTCAGGATACTCGTAATCCTCCATCGAGACATTAACAACGGTTCCTCTTAGATTTGCTAGCTTTTTTCTAGCAACATCCAACATTTTTTCAGAACCATCAATTCCTATGTAGGATTGTGTCCTTTCATTTTGGAGTAATTCTACCCCTAATGATCCATCTCCACAGCCTAGATCCAACATGGTCTCTGCTGATACACCTTCTAACAATTCAAAGATCGCTGGATTTTCAATCAATCGGTTCGGACTCTCGCTTCGATGCCGTCTCTGTAAATACTGGTTGAAAAAATCCTCTTTTTCATACGCATTTGACCCTTTGAACTCCATATAACTCCCCCTAAGAAAAAGCTTTCTATCTACAATAATCATAGAGAGTTCAATTCGTCAATGTTTATCTATTCAATTTGAAAAAAATAATGAATTCTCAAAAAACTTCCCTTTCACTTCCATCTTGATCAAAAATCAGGACCGTTTCAAATTCCCCACGATTCCGGAGCAGTTACTAGTATAGAAAGTTTTAGACCGTACCATCTGGGAATAATCACTTAGAAATAAATGGACTTACAGGATATATTCAACTTCATGATTTATCTATCGAAGAGACTAAAGGTCATTCAACTTCTTCTATACCATCTTGGGATCTGATCGTATTTTCGATAATATTCTGATACCAATAGATTAGTATCGCTAAAAATACACTAAAAGTAAAAAAATGTTTTGGTCTCATTTTTTTGAATTCAAACACACCTACTTTAGTAAAAAAACGAACGAGAGGAAAAGAAAGAATATAGTCCAATAAAACATTGAGAACTAAATACAGTTTGAAATTTCCATAAGATAATTTAAACACCCAAATCGTTGTAATAAAATACAGGCCTAATAAGAACGAGAAATCCACAGCTGTGTAGGCGAAAATTGGATTTTTCACTCTCCATAATTTCTTCTTCTCTGCAATAACACTAACTAAACTGATTATTAAATTGACAAAAGTTGTTGCGGGTAAATAGCGTGTAAATGTCTTTCTTCCAATTAGGGGAACAGTGAACCAAGGAATAAGTAATATACTTAAAGACAATAATTTCTTACTATTCATCCTACCATCCTTTAATCATTATGAGTGAGTATTCTCCTTCTTCTATTAAAATGCTCCACTGCCTAAACAATTATTAAGGTAGTTTTCGCAAAGTTTGTGACTTTTCGGATCCGTTGATTATCTATGATATAGGTTTGTTTTGAGCACAATTTCGTCTTATTTTGATTGAAATCAAATATGAAATGGAGATTTTAATCAAACATCAGATGAATTAGCCGCAATGTATATGAGAAGAAGCTTTATTAAAGGCTCTTTTCATATACTTTGTTGCTCTTGACACAAAGAAAATACATGCAGTTGGTTTTTTTCGATTGATCTCTTCCTTTTTATCTAGAAATGAAGAATTTTTCATTAGGAAGAGAGCACGAAGTCATACAAGTCAAGGATTCCTTCTTATTCGAAAAGCCACAATCTTTGCGAAAACAGCCTTATTAAAAGGATTGATATTTACCTCAGATACGTCAATCCTGGGGAAAAAAAATACTGAAATAATTAGTAAACATATTGAATACTCACCTCATTTGAAGAACTATTATCAATAGACCTAATCTGGAGAAAAGGAGAAAAAGGAGAAGTGTTCCCCTTTTTATGCTACACCATGGTGAGTACCTGTCATATTAGTTGAATAACATTTGATATAATGACAAAAACGCACCATGCTTAAATGCACCGTGCGTTTTTGTCTGCTAAATGGATGGGGTGTCAGCAGTCAGGACTATTCGAACCTGTTTCTATTCAGATGCCTCTTTCAGCTTCACTTTCTCGGATTGATTGAATTTAAATCCGAAAAACCACCAATTCCAATTGCCAAGTAATTTCATTAGAGCTGGAACCAATATCATTCGAACAATCGTTGCATCGATAAAGATTGCTAGTGCAATCCCGACACCCATTTGCTTAACTGGCATTACCCCTGTAAAAGCAAACGCACCGGTTACGACAATCATGATGGCGGCTGCAGAGGTAATAATTTTACTCGTTGACGTTAAGCCTTTAATAATCGCTTCATCATTATTTTGGGTTTCTAAATACACCTCATGAATTCGGGAAATCAAAAAGACCTCATAATCCATCGATAAACCGAAAACTAAGCTAAATACAAACACAGGGAGAACTAAAGCAATATCTACAGAAGGTAATCCAAAATGACCACCTTGGAAAATCCACACAATCATTCCGAACGTCGCGCTTAAGCTCAAAATATTCATGATAATCGCTTTTAGCGGAATAATCAGCGAACGAAACGCGACTGCTAAGATGATAAAAGTTGAAATTAGAATTAGCGCGAGTCCATAAGGCGCCTTATCAAATATTTCTTGGAATATTTCTTGTTCGAATTTAAGCTGCCCACCAAAGAGAAGATCAAACTCGCTGTTTTTTTCAGACCACTTTTTCACCCATTCGTACCCTTCTTCTTTTTCAATATTGGGGTCTAAGTAGACACTCAATAACACTTTATCTTCTGAAAAATAATTATCTAAAATAGGGGTTAACGGATTATTTTCTACTTGCTGGCTTACGGAAACGAAGGTTTCAGCATCAGCAATATTTGCTAGAGAAAACGGTGATTCGACCGTCTGAACTAAAGGATCCTTTTCAAATTCTGAAATCAATGCTTGTAACATTTCAAGATTGGCAAGCGAAAGCATTTCTCCGTTACCCTCGGCCACGATTTCAACCTGTTTCTCTACACGTTTATTCTCATCAATGAACTCCTGTTCAAACGTTTCAAAGGCTGTACGGGATTCATAGTTTTCCGGTAGGGCATTGGTTGATGGAATAGCTAAATTCATCTCGCGGAGAGGAATTAATGCCGTAACAAGGACGGCTAAAGACAGGAGTGCCATCACGATTGGTCTCTTCATAACAACTTTCGCAAACCTTTCCCACGTACTCGATCCATCTTTTAATTTAAAGATGCGAAGAGCATTAATTTTCGGGCCGACCATCGATAATATCGCCGGTAAAAAGGTGAGTGCAGCTAGCACAGATACTAAAACGACCGTCATCCCCCCTAAGCCCACGTTTTGAAATATATCGATTTGAATAAACATTAATCCAAATAAACCAATAAATACACATAAACCTGAAAAAATGATGGAACGCCCTGCTGTAGCTATCGTTACCTGAATCGCTTCTTCAGTTGACTTTGTTTGAATTTCTTCTTTAAATCGATTAATTAAAAGCAACGCAAAATCAATACTTAAGGCCAAACCTATCATTGGCACAATATTTAAAATAAAAATCGATAAATCGGTAGCATAACTGAAAAAATACACAATCCCCATCGTCATCAAGATTGAAATGACCCCAATCACAAGCGGGATACTTGCTGCTACTAAACCACCAAATGCTAAGATTAAGACGAGCAGGGCAATTGGCAGTCCAATGGTTTCAGCTTTAGCTAAATCTTCTTGACTGGCTTCATTTAGATCCTTAACAATTACCGGCTCCCCAGTCATACTCACCTTAACCTGGCTAACCGACGTTAGTGTTTCTGATAACTCTTCAATAGTATTCGTCAATTCACCTGGTACTTCATTAAACAGGAGTAAACCATAAGCAAAATTCTCATTTTTCATACCTTCCTGCATAAAAGGAGTCACGACTTTTTCTACTTGCTCATTTTCTCCTAGTGTAGATAACGTCGAAGTAATGCTCCGTCCAAACTCTTCCTCTGATAGCTGTTGCTCATTTTCAAAAAGAACAATGATGGAAGAAGCGTATTGACCAAAATCTTTCTCAAGGACAGTCATTGTTTGCTTAAATTCACCATCATATTCAAATCCGTTTCCACTGAGTACAGAAGGTAGTTTCATGGCAAAAAAAGCAAAAAAACCAATCATGAGTACCCAGAGAACAATCATCCATTTTCGATATCGATACATCATACGACCAAACCGGTTCATATTATTCACTCCCTACATCTCTATCTTAATGAAATTAGAAAAGAATGCAATGAATAAGGAGCAATAGAATTAAATTATTTCCTCTAACCTTAACGATTCTCTTTGAAAATCTACTCTGTTTATTCTAGATATGTAAAAACCTAGAGTGACCCCACTACAATGGGTGGCCACCCTTAGTTTCATTTACTCTTTTTGCTAAGGCTGATTGTAACTGTTCTAGCTGCCGTCCATCCGTTTTTTTGATTGCAGCAGAGATAATTGGTGTTAAGAGTTTTGACATTCCCTTTGCCTTGCACTTCACATGCAAGGTAACGACTGTATTCCGATTTTCTGCAGAAAAATGATATGTATAGTCGGCTTGGAAATTTCCTTGCTTCGAAGTCAAGGTCACCTTATTATTTTGCACATATTCGGTCACTTTGGTTACATGATCCTTGCCCCTGGTATGAAAGGTAAAAATGGTACCTTCTTGAATAGGTCCACTTGTTGTTTTTTCAATCGAAGAAATACCAGCCATCCATTCAGGAGCATTTTTTTCCATATCAATAAAATAACTCCAAACTACATCTGGGTCTAGATGAATGATGACACTTTCTTGAAAAATATCTCGCATTTTCCTACCTCCTCATAATATAAGTGATTGAAATCAATCATAATATTCTATTCACCAAATATTACTTCATTTGGTACTAAGGTATATACCTAAAAAAGACTTACTTTCTTCTTTAACACCCATTCGTTCATAAATTAATGCTCTTCTTTTATACATTGGGGCTATTTCAGCAGATTTTTGACTGCATCCTCCATTTCACAGTTGATTCCATCAAAAACAGACGAAATGATGCCCGGAACAAAACTATATCATAAATGATTAACGGATACGAAAAGCAACAAACTTTGCGAAAAAAACTAAATTTAAGATCAAATAACAATAAGATCGACTCTTCTACTCAATTTCATAAAGCCTATATATCGCCAGTAGGATCCAACATGTAGTTGAATTAAACCGTCTTCAACTATATGTTGGCATGCTTTGGATAGTTAATGACCTGATGAAATTGACTCAATCAATAGAATATTTCCGCTTAAAAAAAGTCCTATAAAAGGACTTGAAGAATAAATATTTGTTTCCTTATAAATTATAACCGGAAGAATATTTGAAATAGGATAAATGAAACTCCCGCAATCACTAATGATAAATACGTTATTAGCACGGAGCCTTTCACCTGCTGAAGATCATTTCCTAATCCAATAACCGATTGAGAGCGAATGTAATTACCAGGAACATATCTCCGAACCAATAATATGTTTCGCCAAAATTCTAAACAGCTCTTCATGGCAAAAAAGATAACGGTCGACACAAGTAAGCCTACGAGAAAACTCATCCAATCCCTCCCTTTCGATTTACCAAGAATAAACTGGGATCTCTCCCCTCACCTTTTGAAGGATATTCCTAATACCTCTACCTCATAATTATCAATTCGCTCTTTCTTACCATTTTCCTTTTTTCTCAATAATTTTTTCGTGAAAACTCCTTTAATTTTTTCACTTTTCGGTAGCAAAGCATAGGTACCTAGACCTAAACACTTATCTAACTCCCAAAAATCTATTCAATTCTTATATAAAAACTGTTTCTGCAAAGATTGTTGCTTTTCTCAGGAATATTTATTCTGCTAATAAGAATAGTCTATAGGCATCTTTTCGTCTGTTTTTGCTGATAGTCAGCAGGGAAATGGAGGAATCAATCGAAAATTTGCTGAAATACCCTCAATGTAAAAATACGAACTTTTATTAAAGAATAATTCTTATTCAGATGAACATAGTAATTAGTAGGAAAACTCTAGGAGTGATACTATGGCCTTTGCCACTTTCTTCTTTTTGACTTGGATAGCCTTCGCCATACTTTTTTTAATGAAAAACAAGCTTTCTTTTCTAGAATACACCTTTATCTATTTAGTCGTTCTAATAGTGAATATTAATTTTTCATGGATTATAGGAGAGGAATTTAAGTGGATTAAAAGCACGAAAGAACCCATTGTTTTTGTGGCCCTTCTTTTTCACCGAATTCTCTTATTGCCTTTAATCATTCTGATTTCAATCAATTTAATGAAGGGCTTCAATCGAACGCTATTAAAATTCATAGTGGCCGGAGGATTCATTTTCTTTTTAGTTGTGACAAGCGGACTCGTTGTTCACATGCATCTTGTTACCTATGAAAATTGGACCTATCTTTATGATTGCCTTTATTTTGTCAGTCTCCTTTTCATCGCAAATGGAAGTTATCGTCTCATCCACCCTGCTCGTCAAGGAGAGGTGAAATCAGTATGATATTATGGGAGAATTTCAATTTAAATGAAATATATGTGATGCTACTTCTATTCATAGGATTCACTGCTTATGTTATCGTTCCGTCCGTGTTGCCAAAGGCGACAACACTTTTATTTCTTGTCTGGGGGTTTGCGATTTCCACGATATTTGACTTTACCATTGGCGGAGGTCTGATAGATTTTTACAAAGTTAATGACGTTAATTCGTATGAGCTAACCGACCTACTCTCTTATTTCGCTTTCGCACCGTTTAGCTATTTTTTTATTTATTTATATGAAAAATTTCTCCATTCTCGTACATCAATCGTACTATATATTTTGGGATGGACCATGACTGGACTATTAATGGAGAAATTATCAACATCAGTAGGAGCGATTCACTATCAGCACGGCTATGTTTTATGGTACTCTGTCCCTGTTTTTCTTGTTGTGCTGACCTCTACCGCTCTGCTTTATGAGATGGTGAAAAAGTATGATAGGACCTAATTAATCAATTTGAGAATCATTAGATAGAAACGTGGAGATGCCTGGGGCTAGTATACATATATAACTATCTTTCTAAATGATAAAAAGAAAAAACACCAGCAATGGTGTTTTTTCAAGAAGGCCATCTTCGCAAAGGTTGTTATGTTTTGAACCAGAATATAAACGATGATATAGCATTATTTCCGGGTCATTTTCCAGTCTATTTTTGATGTCAATCACTAGTAAAATGGAGAATTTCATTTAAAATTAGACTAAATAGCAACATTGGATACGAACCTAGCCTTCATGAACAAATTATATCACTTATAATTAATCGACATCCACAGGTCCAGATTTAATTAATTGCTTTACATCAGAAACAATTAAATCAAATTCTACTTCATCATCGCCACGGTAGCTTTTCACGATCGTTCCGTTTTGGTCAATTAGATAAAATCGAGTGGCATGTATGACTTGATCAGATTCCGGATCATCTTGGACGATTGTTTGAAATGATTCTAACGCTAGCTGAGATACCCATGCTTGGTCATATCCAGTTAGAAGACGCCAGCTGTCCTCGTTCGCATCATACTTCGAAATATACTCTTTCAAAATGTCAGGAGAATCCACAGCGGGATCCACACTAAAGGAAGCAATCTGAAAATTAGTGACGTCGTCTTTCACTAACATGTCTTGAATTTTGGCCATATTAAACGTCATCGGCGGGCAAACCGTTGTGCAATTCGTAAAGATAAAGTCCGAAAGTGTTACCTTCCCGTTCAAATCTTCCCTTTTAAATGCTTCACCGTTTTGATCGGTAACAGAAAAATCATTTATTGTCTTTTTCATGTCTGGATGAAAATCACCATTGCTGCAGCCTGCTAAAAAAAACAAACATGCTATAGTGATAATACTAATTTTCTTAAATGTACTTATCAAATCCCTTACCTCCTCCAAAAGACAACTTGGTCTCTGGTTTCATTCCTTATATACTATCTTAACCTCATATCAAACTCAATGAACAAAATGTGAAATTATTAATTCCCTAGTGACAATGCTCCTCTTGCCCCAGCGAACTCCCCTTTATCTAAAAAGACAGCTTGGTAGTTTAGCATGGTTTCAAATCTTGAAAGAACTTCTTTCAAAGCTTGATTTTGTGTTAGCGTTGATCCCACAAATACTATCGTCGATTGATTGAATTCCCTCGCTACTCCATTAGCTAATAAAACGATTGTTTCACCAATCATATTTACGAGAGCTGCGGCAAGATCTTCAATTGACATCGGGTAAGAGGAGGCTTTTTCAAAATTGCTGGCGGTTAAATCACCAGAGATAGGAGGAATTTCTGGAGCATACAAGTCTGCAACAACAAGATCGCTGTTTTTACGTTCTCCACTTGATGCTAAGTTTACTATCTCTTCAAAAGAAGAACCTCCAGTCAATACTCTCCCTAACCCCATCAAAGTTCCTCCCCCGATTCCGGTACCCGAAACCCGTTTTTGATCATCATGATCGACAAAGAATACAGAGGTCCCAGTCCCAATGCTTACCAATATAAATGGAGGTTTTCTTTCTTCTTTCTCAGCTAATAGCAGACGTGCACCTTCTGCCATCGCTGCAAATTCAGGTACGAAATGGACATGATTTAATTTACGGGCGAATTTTTTTGCATTTCCACCCGTCAAAATATAAGTAGCATCTCTAGCTATCACATTGAGCCAAGACAACCATTGTTCAGACTCCGCAACTGGAAATGATTTGTAATAGAAATGTTCATTTTCCTTATACGTTATTTTCGCAAGCGTCCCACCTGCATCGATCGCTATCTTCTTCATAGACGTTGATCTTTCTTTACTTTTTTGTCAAATATCGACTTTAAAATAGAACCATTCACAAATAAAATCACTAAAAAGGCAATGAAGTAATACATAATTCCTGCGATTCCTGCTGCCTTATCCTCTTGAACAAAGAGATACCAAATGCAACCCAAAGTAAAAATAATAAAACTGAGGATCGTACCTTCGATATGTGGCTTCCGATACGAATTAAAATCTAGTAACCGGTGCCAACTCCATGAGAACGATGCTACTGCTATAATCGGGATCAAACTAAAAAAAATTAAAGTATTCATTTCTGTTACCTCCCCCAACTATTTTTCAGATGTATTTCGATTAATCACTTCATACTAGAACCTATTCATATTCAAGCTATCCCCAAACTCGCGGAAATTTTTTTCACAACAGTTTCATTTATTCTCCTTATTACTTTATGTGAATTGTAAGAAAAATCCCAATTGGTAACTAACTTTGCTAAAACAGCCTTCTCTATTGTTAATTAATTCAAAAATTCAAATCTGGTCGTGCTTCCAACTTGTGTTGTCTCAACTTCTAATCTGGCATCAATTCGTTCTTTCAGCTCTGGTACGTGTGAAATTATACCGACTAACCGACCACTGCTTTGAATATCCATTAACGCTTCGATCGCCTGATCCAATGATTCCGGATCTAACGTACCAAATCCCTCATCGATGAATATTGTTTCAAGTGAAACACCACCCGCATGCTGCTGTACCACATCTGCTAAACCGAGTGCAAGCGCAAGCGATGCTTTAAAACTTTCACCACCAGACAATGTTTTTACATGTCGCTCTTGTCCAGTATATTGGTCAAACACTAATAGCTCTAATCCACTTTGAACATTGCCTCTAGCACGATCTGTTTTTCGCAAAAGCTGATACCTTCCTGACGTCATTTTTGTTAATCGTCCATTTGCTACTTGGAGAATTTCGTCTAAGAAAGAGGCCAACACATAGCGCTCAAACGTGATCCGATGTGTGTTTTGACCGCGAGAAATTTCTGCTAAGTGTCCAATCACTTGGTACGTCTCTTCTAGCTCTTTCAAACTTTTATTCATTTCTAATACAGACGATTTAATGCTTTTATTTTGTAACAGCATTTGCTTCATGTTCATCATATCCTGGGCCAATGTCTTCAGCTTTTCTTCCATTAGTGAAAATTGTTCTATCAGCTCATCAATCTTAGACCGGACTTTGCCATTTAATGTAACATTTAAGACTTCAACTTGATCTCGAACCGAGCGCTTTTCTTCGCGGAATTCACGAATTTCAACTTCGATTTGATTTACTTGCTCGTCGGTTCTTTTGGCAGAAGCATACGCTTTATATCCTTGAAACCCTTCTCTCTCTAGCATTTCCTTAAATACATCTCGCTCTTGAGTCAATTCCGCAAATTTTCCTTCTTGGTTAGACCGAGCATCAGACAGTCTCGCTTTCAAAATAGAAAGCGACTGCGTAATCTGTTGCCGTTTTTCTTTCGCATCTTCAAATTCCTTTAACAAACGATCTTGATTTGCCGTTGCTTTTCGAAAAGTAGCTTGAAATGCCTCTAGATTTCGAAGGTTCTCAGGAACTTTTTTCTCTAATTGGTCAAACGAAGCCTTTTGCGTTAAATACTGGGTTTTCAGGTCTTCGAATTGCTTTCGCAGTTCCTCCCGCTTTTCCTCTTCTTTCGTTACAGCTTCCTTTAATTGCTGAACTTCTTTTTTTTGTTGCTCAAACTGCTGAATCTCCTGTTTCACCTTCATCTGCGAAACCTTGAGGTTGTTCATTTCTTCATTTGCTTGATTAATCAATTCCTTTGTAAACTCTGGTAAAAAAGAAGCGGTTTGGTCTCGTATGTCTCGTTCTACTTCCTCCATTCGTGTTTCAAGAGCCGTTGAATTGGATTGAAGAGTAATCCATTTCCGTTCTACATTGGACGTTTCTGCCTCTTGAGAAGCAATGGTCCTCTTAGCCTCCGTTAATTCTTCCTCACTTGGAAGCTCTGTTTCATCGATATTCGGATGTGGATGATCTGTCGAACCACAAACTGGACATGACTCATTCTCTCCTAACCCTTTTGCAAGAAAACTGGCTTGCGCTTGTTTCCACTGATTCTCTAGAAATTCCAACGTTCCTTTATGATCCGCCAATATCCCTTTCTGCCGCTTTAAATCCGCTGAATACTTTTGAATCTGGCTCTTAAGTACTTGGGATTCTCCCTGCAATTGAGAATACTGGGTTAGTCGTTTTCTATATTGATCCTGTTTCTCTCCTTTTCTTTCAAGCTCAATTACGGCAAGCTTTAAATCTCCTTCGTTTTGAAGAACGTTTTCCTTCACTTGAAGTTTTTGCGAGATTTCTTGTATGTATTGATCCTTTTCTTCTTGAAGCAAGGTGAATTGATTGATCTTTTTTTCAAGTTGGTCTGTCCTCGCTGCTTGCAAGGCATATTGAGCGACATCATCCCCTAAGCTTTTTAAATAATGAACCTCTTCCCTGGCTTTTTCGCGATTACTTTCTTTATTCACCTGTTCTTGATACCTAGTTTCCGCTTTGAGCTGAAAGTCTTGACTTCTTTTCTCTTCTTCTTGAAGCTCTAGCACTCTCTTTTCAATCACATTCAAATCATTTTTCATTCGTAAACACAATTCATCTTGCTTTTGTATCACTGCCGCTTTCGTTGCAAGTTTTCTTTCTTCTTCTTTTCCTAAGAAAATTTCGTTCATTGCTTCAAGTTCAAGAAGGCGTGTTTGGAGTCTTTCTCGTTGATCAAATTGTTGATTGGTATTTCTTGCTTCTACGATTTTCTGTTGAAGATGATCCCGATTTTGTTTCATAAGCTTGTTCTCTGTTTCCGTTTGACTATATTGAAGCTCCATCTTTTTTAGTTCATTTTCCAATAAAGATAGAATTTCCCGATCATTAAGATGTTCCGCCTGCAAGCTTTCTTCTAGTTCCTTCACATGAGAAACGATGATGTTTTTCAATAAACGAGTCCGCTCTTGAATGGAATGTTCCACTTGCTGCTTCAGTTCACTTGCTTGTAGCTTAAGTTTTTCTTGAATTTCCTTATAAAACTCTGTATGAAATAAGCGCTGCAGAATCAGTTCTTTCTCCTTACTATCAGACGTTAATAGTTTTCGAAAATCACCTTGCGGAATCATGAGAATTTGTCTAAACTGGTTCGCATCAAGTTGAATGATTTCACTGATTTTTTCATCTGTATCCCGCACTGACGCAGCAAGCAACTCCTTTTCACCATTTTCGTGAAACTGATAAAGTTCGGCTTTCGCGTTCACCATTCGATAGCCTTCACCGCGTTCTTTCTTTTTCTCTTGTTGTGGAGAGCGGTGAATCTCATACTTTTTCCCGCGCAGGCTAAACACTAATTGCACTTCGGTTGAGATATCCTCTTTTGCAAATTGGCTCCGTAACTCTGTACCAATTCGATCTTCTCCACTCGCTTTTCCGTAAATAGCAAACGAAATCCCGTCAAAAATGGTCGTTTTTCCTGAACCAGTCTTTCCTGAAATCACAAACATTGTTCGGCTCTCCAAAGCAGTAAAGTCGATTTTTTCTACGCCAGCGTACGGGCCAAATGCTTGCATGGTAAGTTGAAGGGGTTTCATCTGCTTTCCACCTCTCTTTTCGCTTGTTGGATAATATTTGTCATCGTTTGTTTCTTTTTATCAGTAAACCTTTCGGTCGTCATTTCTTCATAGAATTGCTGAAATAAATCTAAATCCGATTTTTTCCGATCAAACGATGCCGAATATACTTTTTTTTGTTTGGCGTTAATATGTTCAATTTTCCGTTCCAAATGAAGAACATTCGGATAGACCTGCCGTAATTTATTTATGGGATCAAAGAGAGACCCTTGATCGAGCAAAGTGACCTTTAAAAAATCATCCACTTTCTGAGATTGAAAGAATGATGGGGATAGGAGTTCTTCTAAATGACCTTCAATTTCTCGCATGTCTCTTTTTGGCTGTAGGCTTCTTTCTTCTCTCGTAAACGAGCCCTTGTCATCGAATTCGATAATTGAAACACTTTTCCGTTGCTGTGCTTCTGAAAAAGAATATTTAAGCAGTGAACCTGAATAACGGACGGTTTGATGCTGAATAGCATCTGGACTATGAAGATGTCCGAGTGCTGTATAAGTAAACGGAGCAAATAATTCAGCACCTACACACCCTGTTCCCCCAACCGAAAGAGTTCGTTCTGATTCTGTTTCTTTTCCGCCCAGAACAAACGCATGGCCCACGAAGACATTGGTTTCATTTGGATTTAATGACTCTTCTATTTTTCCAACAATCGCTTTCATTGCATCATGATGTGATGAAATACTATCATCTTGAAGTATTTGCTTCACTGTACCAGGTTCAGCATAGGGAACCCCATAAAAATTTACTCCCTTAATGTGAAATGGTGTAAAAGATTCGTCCAGTTTTCCTTGTAAATAAAATTGGTTATGCTTGTACCAGGACGAGCCGAAGTGAAGACGTTCAGCGGAATCATGATTGCCTGAAATCGCTACGACGGGGGTTTTTAGCTCCACATTGATTTTAAATAATACTTCATCTAATAGCTCGACTGCTGCAGTTGGCGGTACGCTTCGATCATACAAATCACCAGCAATCACTACTGCATCAGGCTTTTCTTCTTGAACCAATTCGACAAACTGCTTCAATACCTCCCGCTGCTCCTCCGTCATATAAAGTCCATGAACGAGCTTTCCTAAATGCCAATCCGCTGTATGAATAATTTTCATTTAATCCTCCCCTTTTCTCATGTTTCTCTTGTTTCTCTTGTTTCCTATTTTACCATGAGAACGTATATTCCTTAAAGAATGAATCACAATGGGCAAAACTAAATACGAGATTTTTTCCCTCTTCCTCCCCTTTCGAAAAGGAAGAAAAGAACAAAGTCGATGATTCTACCTACATTCTTTACATTTGGTGTTTTCATATGTATACAAAAAAAGCCAAAATCCTCTATTTCAAGGTTTTTGGCCATGCCTTTTCTATAAGCAATTTTTCTGTGCTCTTATTTACTTTCAGTCATCTGGATTGAATTTTTCACCCATTTAATTTATCCGGTAAGGTTTGGATGGATGTAATCACATCTTCTAGCTTCTTTTCGATTCGGTGAAGCAAATAAAGTGTGACAATAATCGGGAAACCAACCTCTGACGTTATTGGCTACAAAGTCAATGTTATTCCTTCACAAGTCTCTTATATTTTTCATCTCTTTCTTCCTGATCTTTTTTTATTATTGCATCAACCTCTTCTTGGGATACGCCATCTCTCAAAACATAAGCATTTTCTGGGATTCTAGGTTTAATATTATTTGGTAATTTAATAGTATAATAAATTGCTGGGGGAGTAATCTTCTTTATTTCCTCATTTTCTCTAGAACTGTCTAGAAGAGTGATAGCTTTATTCACCGTCTGCTCAAATTTGAAAACAACTTTTAGATCAGCGTTTCTGTATACGTGTGAAATTTCAATCTTGTCGATTAAATCAACTATTTCTTTCTTTTCAAAAACTTTTTTAATTTGAATGTTTTGTAATTCTTTTATTCTTTTATCGATGTTTAATGTATGAGCTTTGATTTCTTCAGCAGGCATTGACAACTTAAATTGTGCATTTTCGATAATTTCTATTTCTTCATTTATTTCCTTTAGTTTTTTATCAAGCGTCCCCTTATTGATTGTGTCCTCTAAGTACAAACTCAATAGTTTTTCTTTTTTATTGCTTAATTTTTGAATGGATTTTTTATTTTGAAAATACTCAGGTGGTGTTTCCTCTTCAGCTTTTTTAAGTAAATCTAATTTAAGATTGGTCAATAATTCAAGGCTTTCATTTTTTTGGTAAAGAAAAAATTTGTACATTAAGCTTTTGCAAATTCTGTCAATCAAATTATCGATTTCTTCTTCTTTTATGTTTGGATAGTCGCATTCCGTGATTCCAAAACGCTTTTTAGTCATACAGTTCAAAAAATAGGCACCATTTGCACTATTTCTTCCGTAAAATGCTCCACAATTACCACAAATAATTATATTTGAGTAAGTTGTATTAGCGTGTTTTACCCCTCTAAATTTCCCAGTCTTACTCCCTCTGCTTTTTCTTAACTCTTGAGCCTTATAAAACATTTCTCTTGGGATGATGGAAGGGATTAAATTTTCATGGACAATCCATTCTTCTTCCGGTCGATATTTATACGTTGCATTTTTATTTAAAACTGTGCCGGTGTCATATCTAAAATACACCATGTCACCACAATATTTTTGATTCGAAATCATCCTTGTGACTGTAGAATTCCCAAAAAACTTACCTGCTCGTGTTTTGTGTCCTTGTTTTTTGAGCAGTTGTGTTATTCTCCTAACTCCCAACTCTTTGTTTACATAGAGGTCAAAAATGTATCTTACAATTTTTGCTTCTTCTTCAACAATTTCCACTTTTTGCGTTTCGGCAATGTACTTAAAGCCAAATAAGTCCCGAGAAAACTTAATTCTACCCTTTTTAGCACTCTCCTTTAGACCGAACCGAACTTTTTCTCCTCGATCTAGACTTTCCTGTTGAGCAAAATTTAGTAATAAGTTCAAATAAAATTCATCCGATTCTTTTGAAAGTTCAAGGCCCTGATTAACAAGAACTAAGGATACACCTTTTTTTACTAAGCTGCGGTAAAGTGGAATGATGTCCATATTCCTTGAAAATCTAGAAATGTCTTTTATTAATATTTTTCTAAATTTGGAGTCTCGCTTGTTATCTGCATCGAACTCGTAATTGTTCTTTCTTTTTTCAAAATCTATCCCTGCATCGAAAATCATCTGCAAAAATTGCTCTCTCTTTTTTAAGCTTACCCCACTGATCCCTTCGTCAGCATAGATATTTACTATCTCATACTTTTTATCATCTTTCATGTTTTCAAAAAACTTCTTCTGATTTTCAAAACTATTTTTCTGATCATCGGAATTTGTGCTAACACGACAATAAGCTGCGACTTTAGTTTTATTCATAGCTTCTCCTTTTTTTGGGAATCCTATTTTATATTAAGACTACGACATAATCAATGTTTTATCAATTGATAAATAAAAAAGGAAAGCCTGATTAAAGACTTTCCAAAACTTCTAGTTTATCTCCCCAAAAGTTCTAACCTCATGCCTAATTCCTTTCTTCTGCAGCATCTCCGCAAACTTCTTTTTTCGTGTATCTGTTGTTGTATAAACACACAATATCGGACAAGCATTGTTAAACTGATCTCGAATTTTCGGTATTATTTCAGCATACTTTTCCACCTTCTTTTGATTCTCCAGCATCGTTTGCATATTGTCTACCTCAATGAAATAGACATAGCCATTCTTTGCGTATACAGCGTCTGCGACTACTTTTAAACTATTCGCTGGTTTCAATCCACTGACTTGAATTGCTTTCAGATTAAGGTTTTTTTGCTTACTCTCCAACCTACATTCCACTCGCCAATCACGAGGACATTGACAATACAAATACACTTCATTCCTCAGTAAAGTGTGCTCTATAATTGGGGACTTCTTTATCTCCTTATTTGATCCAATTAACTCTCTTCCATCTTTATTTAAGTAAAATATTTTTTGCTTATTGTAGTAGGTTTGATTTAAAAATGGTGACAATGTATCACTAATAATCCTTGCTGCGTTACGATAGCTTTTTAAGTCATGTATCTGCATCAACTGTTTAATCGTAGCCACTCCCAACAAGTCAATTGTGGTCAATAACTTCTCGATTCGTTCCTGTTTGGATATCATCAACTTTCGCCTCCTCCATCATTTTAAACATCATCTTGTCATCGATATATGGCGCTTGCACAATTCTATTTTTCTCAATTTTATAGATTGCTCTGCCAGGTATAGCAGGTAAACTCTCTGCGCCAATCTCATCAAGTAATACTCTACTTGCTATTTGAGCTGCACAAACAAACGAAACACGAGCGACAATGTTCATTTTTATTTGCATCGGAACAGCCTCTTTTGTCGGATATTGCGTTCCATACACTAATCTAACACCAAGCCCACCAGCGATCCTTGCAATTTCTGAGAGCGCTGACTGACATGCTTCAGCATATTTTTTCTTTTCCCCTTGAACAATTTTAGGGGATAATTCTGCTCCTTCATCAACTATGACAAAGATTCTTTCCTTTATTGGAGAGTCCACAACATTAGTCCAACCATTTTGTTTAAATAATTTTTCTCGCTCTTTTACCAGATAAATTATTTCATCCAGTAGCGAAACTGCTTCATATACATCTGAAGCTACACCTTTGACTTGAGGTAAGCCGAGATATTTTGAGAACTCAAGACCACCTTTAAGATCGAGAAAGTAAAATTTACTGTTTGCAGGTTGATTTATCAAAAGTGTGTTAAAAATGTTCTTCATAAAAACTGTTTTTCCAAATCTTGTGACACCTCCAATTAGCATGTGAGGGTACTTGTCAAAATCATGGTATAAGATTCCCTCATGATTTTTTCCAATTGGTACTTCCCAAGTTTTCTCCCTTATCAATCCTTCATCGTATTTCCACTTGTCAGGGAGTTTATTTTTGTATGCACGAATCAAAAGAATCCCTTTATATTCAATGTCTATTTCTTTTTTTAAAGCCTCACAGATTGCGATTTTAGCCACTTCAACCTTGTCAGAAGGTAAGCCGTTAGGTAATGAGTAACTGTAGGTAGAATGGGTTTCTGATTGCTTTTTATTTCTCAATTTAGGGTACATAATTGACTCACCTTTTTTTATACAAATATCCATATTCTCGAACACTTCATCTATTTTCTTTAAATCAGTTTTTTTACTAGGAATGAGCGCTGCTCCAAATGCTAAAAATGGCAAAGCTAATATCTCCCACATTGTACAACCTCCTGTTTTTTTTGATGAGAAACATCGGAAAAAGATATGTTAATAGACATATCAGTTGCAAAAAAATTGAAGACTCATGGACAAGGCTGGTAATTGATAATAATGAGGTTGAAGACTTCATTGTATTTTTCACAAAATGAATTTGTCATTGTCCTCGACTTAGAAGAATAGTTTGCTAAGTTCATTTAATAGCCAGAAGATTGATCCAAACTTCACAACCTCCATCACAAGCCTCAGCATATCCTCATTTATACTTAGTCCTGCTTTCTCCAATAAAGCAATCAATATCAAGCTTCCGCCGAATCCAGAAACAAGAGCCATTCCTAACGAAAATATCCCCATTTTGCTCACTCTCCTCTTCTTCGTATAATTCAATGTATGCAAAACGGAAATTATATTGCCTGTACTATCTAATTTAATTTTCTAAAAGGAGAAAATAAGATGTATGTAGAATTTTTAAATTAGGTGATGACGATGAAATTAAAAAGCAATATTGAAAAGTTAGTTGATGAAAGTGGATTAAAAAAGAAATTTATCGCAGAGAGATTAGAGGTAAGTGTAAAACAATTTAGGAATTATGAAACAGACCACAGTTTGATACCTATTGACAAAGCCTACATATTGGCAGAATTATTAGATTGTAAGGTTGAGGATCTGTACCAAAAGGTGAGCGAATGAAGAATTACATCATTGATTTATATTTTATTGTGGCAGAAAACAAAGCAAGGATGTCAAATCAGATTCGCTGTAGGGAGGATAAACTACATGAATTAGTGAGGAAGTGGATCGAGGAAGTGCAACAAATGTTTCCAAAAGAAGTGAAAATTGTGAAGGTTATAATAGATAACGATAAGAATATTACAGAGCAAATAAAAACTCCTCACGCTCGACTAGGAGAATGAGGAGTAAGTATATTATTCTTCAATAATAAAAGTCTTGAAGCCTTTACTTTCTGCTGACTTAGCAAGTTTCTCTGCATTGTCTCTGTTTCCAAATGCACCAATTTGTACTTTGTAAAGTTTTTTCGGTTTAGGTTTTTTCTTCAAGCCATAACATTCTACAATCCCTTTCGCAATTGCTTCACCTGTTGCTTTGAGGTATTGCTTATCACGTAGCTTTTTGATGTCTGTTCTAGAGTCCATAAAAAATGATTCGCACAGTACGGCAGCGCAATTTTTTGTCTCACGCAAAACGTGAAAGTCAGCCTCTTTCATGCCACGATTCTTATTCTTAGTGGCTTTAATAAGGTGTTTGTGAATGGCTCTCTGAAGTTTTTCACTCTTTGGATTTCGCCCTATGTAACTAAACGTCTCCATCCCCTCATGATTGTCCCACTCAAACGAAAGAGCGTTATTATGAAACGAAACATACGCATCAGCACCAAAGGCATTACTCTTGTCTGTTCGCTCTTTTAGAGGTATATCTCGCTTCCCTGTTGGATCATCTACCCTTATGATTTTAACTCCTTCGTATCGCTGTAAATACCTCTCACAAGCTAGTAATTGCTGATTATTAAATGACCACTCATGCTCTCCATCAGGTGTTCTCTTACCTGGAGTTTTTAGTGAGTGTCCAGCGTCTAAAACTAATTTAACCATTACTATTCTCCCCCTTTATCCTTCAATCCTTTGCCAAGTGAAGGGTTATTGATAACTCCAAGTAAAACTAATATGTATAAAATCTTATCAACATACACCTCATACTTATCAAGAGAATCCACCAAGTTTAAATCAATCAATGCAAGTCCTCCAAGTGATGCAACAGCAGTCCATAGCACATAATTTTTTAATCTTTCCATGTTCGCAACCTCCTAGTTTGTTAACAGCCATACAGTCACACCTGCTGCTATAGTCACAACAAGACTAACGATTCCAACAATGCCTGCGTTTGCAAAGGAACGTCTTAGCCAATCAGTGTTTGTTTTAATTGATGACAAATCCTCTTTAATGTCACTAATGTTTGACTCCGCTACAGCAAGACGAGTTTTAACATCATTGATATCCTTGTAGTAATCGTGTTTAAGTTGACCAACCTCAGCTTCGATTTTTATTAATTGTTGCTCCATGTGCATCACCTCCTTAAAAAACCAAAAAAAAATAAGCGTCCTATTGGACACTTCTCTCACTTTTACATTACTAAATATTTCTTATGCTGCTCTCGTTTTCTTTCCTCTGTGATTCGTGCATATCTCAACGTAGTATCAGGGCTTGTGTGACCAAGAAGTTCCTGAACAGCCACAATCTCAGCGCCATTATTTAATGTTAAAGTAGCGAACGTATGTCTAAATATATGTGGACTTACTTTAGTTTTAATTTGAGCATTCTCTGCGATAATATCTACTTCTCGCTGAACTGTTCTATTTTTTGGTCTGCGATAAGGTTTTCTCAAAGTAACAAATAAGGACTCACAATCGTCATGACGAGTGTTTAAATATTTACTAAGGTGATACATTGCCTTATGTGACAAGAAGACCAATCTTTCCTTGTTCCCCTTCCCCAACACTCTCGCACTCATTTCCTGATAATTAATATCACCTTTATTTAAGTTAACAATTTCACTCAATCGGCAACCAGTTGAGTATAAAACTTCAACCAACGCTCTTTGTCTTATCGTCTCACATGACTCTCTAAGCATCTCTAATTCTTCTATTTTTAGTGATTTTGGCAAACCTTTTTTAGTTTTAGGTGCTTTTAGTTTAGCTGTTGGATCTCGGCCAATATACTCTTCTTCTTTTAGCCATCCGAAGAAGCTTTTTAGCACATATAATTTGCGCCCCATTGTACTCATTTGAATGCCTTTTAATTCACCTAAGTATGTACGTATATCTGCAGATGTAATGTTTTCGGCTTTCTTAGTAATTCGCTTTGAGAAGAGGTGCAGCTCTAGATCATAGCCTTTTATTGTTTTCGTGCTAGAACCTTCTAGTGTTTTTGTATTTAAAAACAGATCAATTTTATCATTGAGGTCTGGATGAGTTTCTGTTTCTTCGACTCTGGTTGTGTGATAATCGCTCATCAAAAGAGACAGTTCGTTTTTTGTTCTTTCCACATCAATGGGTGTTTTAGTAGATATGTATTTTACCAAATCAGTAATTAAGTATTCGCCGCCATCATACATTTTACTCATCCCCTCTTCATTATATAGGTTATATAACTTATATAATGATTGTAAAAGTATTCTGACTACTTGTCAACTACAAGTTATATAACTTATAATACTTATAGAAAGGGTGTGCTTTTAGATGGCAGTAGATAAAACTAAGAACAAACAAGTGCTAGTGACCTTTCCCAATGAACTACTTGAAAAAATCACTGAGTATTGGCACGAAAACCAAATTCCGAATCGAAATGAAGCAATCAGAGAATTAATCATTGAAGCATTAGAGAAAGAAGTATTAGAAAAAGAGGAGAAATCAGGT
This sequence comes from Bacillus sp. 2205SS5-2, assembly GCF_037024155.1. NCBI lineage: Bacteria > Bacillati > Bacillota > Bacilli > Caryophanales > Bacillaceae > Bacillus > Bacillus spongicola. The sequence goes on along the minus strand of NZ_JAYKTS010000023.1, from coordinate 28,873 downwards.
TAAACTGATGCTCCTCTTTTTTTGTTTAGCTTTTCGCTTACCCATCGTAACAGGTTCGTTACATTTAAGACAACGGATACCGTCTAGATTATTATGTGTATCTATTATCTCCCAATCACAAAATAAACAATAGCAACTTTGCTTTGGAAATTTGCTCATTTTTCCCACCTCCAATAAAAAAAGAGAGCCGATAAACAACTCTCCGTTAGTGTTCTATGTTTTCTGTATGAATACTTGGACTTCAAATTTCCAAAAACCGAAATTACACACATGTTTTCCTCGTTTATCATAGTGGTACATTGGTTTCGGAATTCTTATCCCTATATATTTTTTTGAGAAGAGATTGTATAAATCGAGTGTAAAATTCATGTTAATCTCCTTTCCGAAGCTTATTTATTTCAATTCTTGATTAGCGTAAAATAAATAAGCAAAATCTTTTAATTCTGTTGGAATTCCTTTAGGTTTCAATAGCATCTCTGTATTTAGTTTTATTGAAGACGCCAATCCTAATGCTGCGCCAGTAGTGACTGATACCCCTAATTGTGAGGCTCCAAAGGCTCCGATGGTCGTATTCCTTATTAAATCACCTACATCAAAACGCACTTTTAGATTGCTCCACAAAACTTTTCCAATTGACTCATTCATCGTCCTGCTTATAGCATCAACTTGTCTATCAATTTTATGCAAATGAGTCTCAATTGCTCTTTCGGAATCACCAGCCTTAAGTATCTCTTGAAATATACCGTCCAATAACAATCGAAACTCTAACAATTCATCATTTCTTCTTTCTTTAAAGGTTAAAATATCTTCAAATGAAGACTCTATTGAAGGAATTGGTAAACTATTATAAAGGCTTAGCTCTATACACCTATCTAATACTGTTTCTCTTGTTGGAATCACAAAATTAATTCCTTCTTGTGCTAATGACCAACATCCTCTTTCAGTATCATTGTTTTTTCTCAAGGCAGTTAATTGAACTTTTAAGTGTAAATCTGCTACTTCTCCTCCTCCCCTTACGTGGAATCTAGATCGCTTTAATACACCAGCGTTTTCCAAGAATTCTAAATCTGGAGAATTGCCAAAACCTATTATATTACTCTGAGGAAAATCTATTTTATCCCAATATAACAGGTACTTTCTAAGTTTTTCTGGTTCAATTGTTCCATTTACTGAGATACTATTCTTCCCGATGATTTCTACTGGAGATACTACAATCCCTTTCATAGTTAAATACGCCTCCTTTTTTATTTCTATTCAATATTAAAGGAGGCATTACCTTCTTTTTACAATTTCTTTATACGCACTACTACACAATTGTGTCCGACTATGACATTATTTTGTTATTTCTTTAAGATTAATCAATAGCCAGTTCGCTAATGCTTCCACGCCTGTTTTACACATATTTTGGTCATAAGGTACGGAGTTAGTGTCTAATACCCACTTCCAGCAAATTTCAAATGTTGCTGAATATTTGATGCCGATTGATTGAGCATAATTTTGAATCATGCCTTCTCCTTTGGTGTTTGCATATCCAGCAAAATAATTTTCGGGTATGAATGCAAACTCTCTTTTCCATTTTCTTGTTAATCGGCTAAACAAGGTTTGCGCCATATGTTGTACATAAGAGCCAGATGCTGTCGGAATCCACAGAAAATAGTTTCCGTTACTTTCAGTGTGGTAATTATGAAAATCATACATAAAATTTATGTCTTTATGATTGTCGAACACAGACTTAATATATTGGGTTTCCAGTTCACTTAAAGGCGCTGAACCTCCGTAGGTGCTTGTTCCTGATGTTCCTTGTACCCACTCAAAAGGAAAATTACGATTTATGTCTACTCCGTTTACATTCGTCCTAGTAAAAGCGTTCCAACCGCTAGGGTTAGCTACAGGAATAATAATAAATTTTACATTGAATCGGAGTGCTTCAAGTAGTGGGTCAGTGTTCCACTTTTCACACATTTGTTTAATCAACAAATAAGTAGATAATGTTGAAGCCTTCTCATTTCCGTGAACTCCGCAAGGAAGAAACAATTTTGGTATTTTGGTAGGCACATCAACAGCAGGGAGAGCAGGTGTTAAATAGTATGCGTATATTGGTAAGCCGATAGAATCATTTCCTAACAATTCTTTAGTAATATAGTTAGGGTATTGTGACATTAGATTATCGAACATGGTATATACATCATTAGCCGAAATCGTTCCAAAAGTCGTATAGTCAGGAAACGTCTCATTTGTATTGTAAGTACCATCTACAGACACATCTATCATAAAACGGTCTGGGGGGTCTATGATACCTTTTTTAAGCAGAATATTTAAGCCAGACAATCCAGTATCATTCTTGAATGTACTGTAAAATTCTTCGTAAGGCAGTAGAGTGTTCCCTTCATTTATCTGACGAGGTTTATTGCTATTATTAGGTTGAAAATGTACTCTAATATATTTCGCATTTGATGGAGTAGTCAATGTTTGCCCTGAATAACTTAACAATGGTCTACTTATAAATTGCTTATTAGCGTCATAATAAGCAACATTTAAGAAACCATAGTAAGTGTATTCTTTTGAAGGACTGACAATAATGAAATCAGATGTATCATAAGCACTATTTGCAACCAAAGAACCATCGGTACTTGAAAGGTTAAAGCCTCTAGTTATTGTTTTGATGTCAAAAATATTGGTTGATCTATTAATGAAGTTTGTTTTTTCGAAGCCTATTTCTTTTTCTTTAACGTGCTTGCCTTCAACGATTCCCTCGCTTAAAGTCGCAGCATTAACTTTTTCTATATAAGGAGTGAACCATTTCTCGTAAGCTGCTAGAGTAGAACCTTCGTTCACTTGTCTATTTAGTACGACTCCATGTTGAAAACTAAGTTTTACAAAAGCTACTCCACTTGTAATAGTGTGCGTATAAGTAGCGGTTGCCCCACCTGTATCACTTCTACTAATAAACTGCTTATTAGAATCGAAACGACTAAAATGGATAAATCCATAAACGGAATAGGCTTTTGCTACCTCAACAGGAATAAAATCTGTCATTGAATAAGAAGGTGAAGAAACTACATTCCCACTCAAATCTAAATAAATCCCTTGTGTAACTGTATTTTGGTTAAATAAGTTACTTGATTCTTTGATAAAGCTAACTTTGTCCGTACCTATTGATTTTTTAGAAATACCCGTGCTTTGATATGTCCCACCTGCTGTCCATGCCGTTCCGTTCCAGTAATACCATTTTCCATCAGCGGTTACAACATATACACCTGTTGTTCCGGTAGGGAAAGCGGTTTGCAATGCTGATAAGGTTGTGTATGTTCCTTTTGGAGATCCGCTGACTATTTGAGCGACTTTTGAATCTACTTCTGCTTTGCTCGCTGTATGGGCCAACTGTTCAGTAAGCACGTTGTAGTCGTCATCGAGTCTCGTCTTCAAATTAAACTTGTCTACACCGTTAGCATCTACTGCAGCTTGAGCAGACATAGCGTCCGAATCTGTTTCTCGATTCACAATTAAATCAAGTTGTGTTTGTACATTGTTAGCAGTGTCTTCCGCTTGGTCAGCAACACTCTCTGCATTATTTGCTGTTTCAATTGCTTGGTCAGCAATGGATTGTAATTCAACTTTCTTTTGTTCCACATCGTTTATAAAATAATCTAATGTGTAGCTTGTGAGAGTTGTCCCGATGGAGTCTAAATTCTTCTCAATAGTAAAACGGTAATACCCTTGATTGGGAACAATATTTGTCTTTTCATCTGTATCTGTGATATGCACTTCCAATTGCATATCACCGAATCCGGTAACATCGCCCTCAGAAAATGAGAAAGAAAAAACACCCGTTTCTACATCGAGTGTTGGAGTAAGCTCTAATATTTTCCCTTTCGCATTAGCGATGATAACTGTGACTGGATTGTAGTCATTCAAGTCAACTGGTGTTCCCTCATCAACCACTTTCAATTCAAAAATTGCCTTTGTATCACCTTGTTTGACTGACGTAAAACTATGTATATTTTCTAATTCCATTAATTCCCACCCCCATATTCTTCTCCTGTGATTTGTTCGTATTCAGCCACAGAAATTTTATTATATTGGACAAACAATGCGACATCCCCTCTTGAATAAATCAATTTGTCATAGTAACGCTTTACAGTAGCGAAATAATCAATACTTAAAGTTTGTTGCAATCACAACACCCCTTTCCTTACTAGCTCCATTATTAATGCAGCATAATCTGATTCTGTTTGATTTATTGCAAAATCTTTTATCATCGAATCCATTATGAGTTGAGCATTTTCTTCTTGTAACAGAAATAGCTCATCTTCTTTTTTTATTTTTTCTGATCGAAAGTCATCTATTGCTTCTTGCAGTGCGTACTCGCTCAAATATTTACCAATTTTAATATCATCAGTGTTATTTACAATTAAAAAATCTCGCTTGAGACCAGTTAATCCACCGTTCTCCCACGAGATGCTATCATCTTCTATTTCGACTTTTTTTAGATTTGGAAATACGTCTAATATCTTTTCGTTGTCATCATAAATAATCAGTTGTTTCATCAATGTCACCTCATTAAGAGTAGGTTATTTCCAGCGTTGCGTTCTCATCGAACTTTGCATATTTATCTCCGGCAGTGCTTGATGTGTATATCGCTATTCCTTGTGCAGTTCCGTTTTCAAATAAATCGTGGAATGATTCTGGCAAAGTGATCCATTTTGACTCTCCCCATGCAAAATTTGCTGTCATTGTTGTACTCCCAATAGATGGATTTCCGCTTGGCCTGGTTGCATAATTATGAGTGCGAAATGTCACCTGAACCCCCGTTGAGTAGCCGCCTTGATTTAATCTAGTTGGTTTAAATCGAATCTGTTTGATTGTTTTACTTTGGACAGATGACTTTACATCAGAGCCGAAAAACCAGCAACCTTCATATAATCCGTAGCCTGCATATTTTCCTTGCAGTACCATGTTGTTAAAGGTGTCGTCATCCCAGTAGTTAAAGTCTAGGCGATAAGTAGCAGAATCTGTTCTTGAAGACCATTGCTTTGTTGTTTCTGGTGGAGGTGGAGGTGTATACGACCCTCCATCCGGAGTAAAAGTAAAGTCAGTAATACCTCCTGCATCATTCCCAGAAGTTGCAGAATCACCTATTGGACACGTACCGTACCCTTTCACCGTTCCACTGTAGGTGTACGTACCATACGAATTTGCATGGCCTTTGTTATTATGTTGCATAACTGTTCCACCATAGCGAGCGCAAATAGCCTTGTTGCAATCATAAAACTCACTGTCAAACACCTGGACAAAAGCTCCCCAGTTAACATCCAGATGAAAAGAGGTGTTTCCTGTTCCAAATGATTTTACGCTGTCAATTCGTGCTTTAGCTCCATCAGCAATGTGGATGTTTGAGTAAGTATTGTTACCATAGTGAGTAAAATTGTTAATGCGTGTCATCACTGTGTTTTTTGCAACAAATATTCGCCCATTGACGCTTGGATTCCGTGTCTCACCGTCCACATTGATAGTTCCATCTCCTAAAAATCCAGTTACACTAATATCTTCATTAAAAGATCCCGCTAGGATGATATTGACAGTTCCACTAAAATAAGTCGGGATTCTGCGCATTGCTTCACTGATTGTTCGAAGTGGACTGTACCAATCATTTCCTGTGTTTTCATCGGACGGCGAAAAGCCACTAATCACGCTATAACTTGCAACATATAAGTTCCAAGTTCCAACATTTCCTCCATTTTTTACTACGGTGGGACTATCCAGATTTGCAACATACAAATCACTAAAGCCACCACGCTCAGCATCTAAATCAGCAATAATCTCCCCTTGCTCATCTTGCACTTGGAATTTTCCGTTTGTATTATTAAGTCCACCTAATAAAAGTGTGCCACCACGAATGTAATCAGCTAGTAGATATCCGATAGCCCCTGCCGATAAATTAAAGCCCTCAGACGTAATCGCCTCGGTAAAAGTTTGACCATTATTCCGACTAATTCCTACGCCGCTGGAATTCAACAGTACGAGTAAATTAGGATCATTTTTATCTCTAAGTATTAAACCATTACTAAATTCAACCTCTGTCTGAGCAGATTGTAGCGCTTCTGTGGATCGTTGTACTTGAGCATCCAAAAACGAAAATTTAACCTTACCAGTATCATCCGTCATGTTGCTCAATTTTTTTTGCTGACTAGCTAGTTTGGAAGACATGCTTTGACGAACATTCCCAAGAGTCACCTTGGTTTTAATTGGTTTTTCAAATTTATCAAATTCCTCATCTACTTCAAGAATCCTTATTTCTATATCAAGACTCATCGGCTCATAAATCAAAAACACATCATCGCCCTCATCAGGCACATCGAAAGGAAATCCCGCATTTCTCAAGTCGATAAAATCGATAGAAAATGATATTTCTGGTGCATCAACTAGAACAGTTTTCAACTTGTTTAAGAGTTCTGTTTCATCTGTAAACCTTTCGTCTCTTATAGGCTTAGCATGTTTTATACCGATTTTTGCAGCGTTGGGAGAAGTGTATGTGACATGGAGTCCATCTTCTCCAAACCCCTCTATATATGTACTTAAATTACGTGTGCTCCCCGATGTTGACAACCCTTTAATGTTGTACTTATATCGAAATTGGAAATCGCTTTGTCGGCCAATTTTTTTCTTTATTGTTATATGATTGCCATTTACTTCAAATTCGGCTTCATATCGTTTCATCACTTCAACGAACATGGAATGGCGATTACTATCTCCAAAATTTTCAAAAGATTGAGCGTAAAACACACCTTCAACAGAGTAGGTGTATCCTGTACCATTCAATACATAATCTAATGCTTCTACAAGTGTAAAAGAGCCACTTTGCACTTCATAGCAAAAATCATCTACCAATCCAAAAAATGAATGAGTTGCTACCACATCTTTTCGAAAACTGTCCCCTTTCCCTTTTTCCTTGAGATTTTTTACAATGTAATCATCTCCATCAAACGTAATTATTGACTCATGTTGTACTAAATCGAAAGAGTGTTTGTTTTCTTTACATGAAAAAAGAGAGAAACGTATCGTCCTCTCCCCAATTTTGCGAGTACGGCCTAGTTTATTAAAACCTAGCAGTCTCTCAGTTATTCCATTTTGACTTACTTCCATCCATCCACCTCCTAATAATGCAAATGCCTGTACAAAAATGTAATTGTATAGTTTGTTGCTCCGGATATGGAAAAATCATTTCCACCTTCATCAAGTCTAATTATTTTTCTATTTGTCTCTCGATAAATAGAGAGCAGATTTTTAGTGCATCTTATTTTATCAATGACAATTTCATCAGTTGCGGTGGCGCTACCTGTGTAAATCCATTCATCGCCATTAGTTTCGTTTTTTATCGACAACTGACTTGAGACATCGCCTTTAAACACTATTTTTAAATCATGCTCTGTTGGGTCGATAGCCATATCACCATAATTGTAAACTGGAAATGAGGAGGTTGATTTGGTCACCTTAATTTCATTTCTCGACTCAGCAAAGACTTTTGGAATAGTAAAATTCAATGAAAACATTCCAGAGTTTGGGTCAACAGTAAAATCAGATGACAGTCTCACTTTCCACCTAATGTCTGGTTGATTATCAGGTAAAATAAAAAACTCTTCCTTTTTGGGAAAGAGTTTGAATAACTTACTTCGTATAAGTAAATGATCATTTTTACGAACATCAACAAAACACTTTGCATTTAATGGCCGTGGATTATAATTTGAGCTCAAAACATACTCTCCATCTGAGCCTTCTGCTCTTTCTGTGTCAAATGAGACTGTAGGTGAAGGTAACTGCAATGATAGCACCAAAACTCCTAAATCGTACATGCTAGTTCGTTTTCCTTGCTTGTCTTCGACAGTAAAATTAAATGGCGTCATCCCTCCTTCACCCCCTCCGATAATAATTCAATTTCTAGATCATCATCTAGCAAATCTTTAATGACTCCAAAATTCTTAGTAATCCATTCTTGACCGTCTAAAACTAGTTTTATAATTACAGGACGCTGTGTTTCATCGTTATTTTTATCTAAGATGCCTCTTGATTGAGCTGCTGTCTTCACTTTCGCACCCTGTTCCACTTTCATTAGCTCGGGGCCATGCTCCCCAATAACAGCCCATCCTCCTTTTGCTGACTCAGTGCCTTTTGCATACCATTCGACTCCCAAACTTGGAGGTGATTTGATCCAATCCTTGGGATTCCATGACCAGTTTTTTACTTTAAAATGTGGCATCTTGATGTTTGGTAGGGATAATTTTAATCTGCTAAAGAATCCCCTAATGTCATCAATAAAACCTTTCACTTGGTTCTTTGCTTTTAAGATCGGGTTTACAATTGAGTCTCTAATCGAGTTAAACTTAGATTTTGCAGATGTAAGCAAATCAGAAAACTTACTTTTTCCACCTTTTGCAATGTCATCAAAAAATCCAGTCACTTTTGACCAAAGCCCTTTAACAATGCCAACAACACTAGTGTCTAAATTCTTAAAAATATTCTTGGTCTTTGTGAAAAAAGATTTAAACTGACCGATTCCTTTCGTGATAAACGATTTAATTCCACCAAAAATCCGACCAAACATCATTAGATTTATCAAATTCCAGACAAATTCTATTGCGCCAGAAAACATTTGCTTGATCCCTTCCCACATTTTAGAAAAGTCACCTGTAAACAAACCGGAAAATATCTTGATGGCTCCCATGATGACATCTATCGCACCAGAAATGATGCCTTTTATGTTCCCCCACACCATTCTGATAATCAGCTCAATGGCAGGCATCACAAACTCTATAATACTAGCAATCAACGAAAACGCATTTTGGACGGCTTGGACAATTTGGTCTCCATTTTCCGTCCAAAATTGCTGGAGTTGACCAACAATTTCCATAATAAAGGAAATTGCATCTTGCAATATAGGAATGGCCGTTGACTTTATTGTAGTGAAGATTTTCATGAAGGTTTCCCCTAGATTCCCCCCACCAGAAAATAAGTCGCTTATATACTGAATGTATCCAGCGATATATTCTTTTACAAACCCGATTGCGTCCATGATTGTTGACTTTACATTATTTAGTGTTTCTTTGTTATTTTCAATCCAAGTTTTAACTTTTTCCGATGCTTTAGAAATCCATTCAATTCCTTTTCCAATACCATCTACCAATCCAGAAGTAAAATCAATGACATATGGCAAAGCCGTTTGAAAGGCTGGAATTAATGTATTAGTCAACAATGGCGCAACTTTCGAGCCTATTTGCATCGCAGCTCCACCAAGAGTTGATTTAAGGTCTTCCATCGCCATGCGAAAATTATTTGCGTTGTTTAAGGCGTCATTACTTAAAACAGTTCCCAAATCATTAGCTTTTCCCTTTGCATCTTCAATGGCATTAGCTCCCATTGAGACAATTGGAGCTATTTCACTCCAGGAACTCCCTAATAAATCCGTTCCGTACCTTGCTCTTTCCGCTGGATCTTCAACTCCACTCAAACTTTTGATTATGCTGTCAATCTGCTCATCAGGTGATAAACTTTGCAAGTCTTGATAGCTCAACCCCAACCCAGCCAACGCTTCTGATTGTTTTCCTGTGCCTTCTTCGAGAATGTTCATTTGTTTTGTTAATTTTTCTTGAGCTTTTGTAACTGCCTCTATATCCACCCCAGCTTGCCCGGCAACATACTGCCATTCTTGTATGGCATCGGTTGACATTCCAGTGATGGAGTTTAGGTCGAGAATTCTATCCGCATAATCTCCTGTTTTTGTCGCTAATGCTGTCACCGCTCCACCAGCAAGAACAGCCGCTCCAGAAATTGCCACTCCTACTTTTGCTGCAGATTTGACAGTTTGTCCAAAAGTGCCAACCAACCCTCTACCTTTTTTATCTGTTTTGGCGATGCTATCATTGGCTTTTTCGTTGTCTATAAATATTGAGCCGAACAACTTAAAGATTTCCATTTCTATCACCGCCTTTCTTCTCATGATTTTCGATAATTTTTAGTAATTCGTCCTCAATTTCTTTGTGGGATTTATCAGTGACTTTTTGAGCAGGCTTGCTGACTTTTTCTTTAAAATCCAAAAATGACACAAACTCAAGTTCCTTCTTCATCATCGGAGGATAGAGGCGCACCCACAGCTCTAAAATTAATTTTTCATTTTCTTTTTCTTGTGCTTTTTGTAGCAACTTATTTAAGCGTTTTACAGGTGTTCTTTTTAACATCTCATAATGATAATGAGTGTGGAATAAAATCAGAGTCTCCTCATATCCTATTCCACTGATGCTTTTAAAAAACCCATTAGATCGTTATCTTCAATGATTGCTTTAAATGTCTCGAAACTTTCTTTAATTGGCTTCTTTTTTGCTTCATTTAAAGTTATCCCTTGAGCAATGGCCAACACCGAAAAGAAATCGTCTTTAACTTTTTGAGAATTTTTTAAAATGTGCATCAACACTTCCCAGAAAATTTTGTCTTGACTAACTTTTTTATTTTTATATTTCTTTTTTAATTTTTCCGCATAGCTGTCTAAATCAACTTTTTCATAGATTTCAACAGCGTACGGCAACATGTCAAATATTTGTTCCGATTCAAACTTTTTCATTATAATTTCCTCCTCAAAATAAAAAGACAGAGATTTTTAATCTCTGTCACCAATTAAGCAATCGCATCGACATCTTGGATGTCATAAATATCACCCATGACTATTGGATCATGGTGGGCGAACACCTCAATGGGTATCTCACCTTCAACTTTTGGCTTTGCGCCTAAAACAAAATCACTTTCATTCATAGCGTTAAAAAGAGTTATTTTCTTAAATTTTCCATTTACAGTTTTAGCAAACATTGTCAGATTTTTTAGATATTTTGAAGAGTCAATGATTCCACCTTGATTGTTGGAAATTTTACCGGTGCCTTCATCGAATTCCGCTTGGGAAGCTAACACCATTTCTAGCGTTTTAAGCTGCGTATCTAAAACGCTAAATTTTAAAGAGGCATTAATTTCGTCTACGTTTTGCATCCCCTTCGTTTTTCCCATTTTTCCATCATATTCGATGTCGTAAATATTTTTGGTTGCAGAAAATTCTGCTCCGCCTTTTGTTGGCCCGATTTTCTCCTGGTCAACTTCACCATAGTTGGCAAAAACAATTGCATAATCTATTTGGATGTTATCAATTTGCTCTTGTGATAATGGATTCCCCATTTTAATTTCCCCTTTCAAAAAGTCTAGCATGGTAGACGTTTTTTCTTCTTTTGATACCCGTGCCCTCTTCATCGAGAGGAATTGTTCTGTCCAGTGCATACGTCACGGTGGCGCTCTCGTTGTTAAGAGTTTTCCGATTTAATCCTGTTGGAGAAACAATATCTCCATTTCCATTTATTTGTTTATTTAAATTGTCCACTGGCAAGTCATCGTTGTTGAGAGGTAAATCCCAAACATCAACATCGATCGAATAAAAATCTAAAGACTCGCTGTGAGGTGTAACATCGTTTATTTCAAATGTGATAAAGGGATATTTTGCATTATTAGACTTCAAAGAAAAATAGACTCTAGGATGAATGGTTTTCAAAAAATCTCTCGTGATTTCAGTAATCTCAATCATCAGAAATCACTTCCGACTCATCAATTAATCCTAATGCTCTATTTTCATCGTCAATTGCGGATAAATATTTCCCTTGTATTCTCCTAATTTCATCGATGTTTTCATTAACTGCTTTTTTCAGTAATCCTAATTTTTGCGTTTTAGAACTACCAAACTCTTGGTACATTCCATAAAACCCTCCAGGTTTAAATCCAATTTGCAAATCTCCACTTTTTCGCCTCACCCAGTATTGTGTGTTTTTTGCAAGTCTTCCTGTTCTCCTGTGCACATCGCTTCTAAAACGTTTTGTAACTAACTTGCCCGTATCTCTTAACGCTCCCCTAACAAGTTCTGCAAGAGTGTATTGTACTCTGTCCACACTCGAAACATACTCAACACCATTTTTCTTAATCTTGACCGGACTTGGTAATCCCATTAAACCACCTCATTTCGAGCGACTCTAGTAGCAACTATTTCTGTTTTTTCATTATCTTTTTCGTATGTACGAATCACCTTATATTCCTCATTTTTAAACTTTAGTTTTTCTTCATTTTTGTAGTCTAGGCTCCACACTTCAAACATGATTTCAGGTTTGAGTTCGGAAGCTCGAGCTTGGTAAAATTCTGATTGCCTTATCGATTTTTTATCTGCGAAAACTTGTCTATATTTGTTAGTTTTTATCATTGTGCCTCTGCGATTCTCTTCTTCAGTAATGGTGATAAATTCTAAAAAATCATCCACTATCTTTCGCCCTTTCTTTTAAGATACGATTGCGAATCCTGTGCTGGATGTTCCTAGATAAAGGCAAGTCTTCTGTTCTTTTTCTATAACTCCATGCAGCATAGTCAGCAATTAAAATTGCATCTTCAATGTCGTTTAGTTCATCTAAAACGATGCCCTTTCGTTCAATTTCTGCTCTACAACTGTCCAGTAGTTTAACAAAATATTCGTCCCTTAAATGATGAGTAATCCCCAAGTCCATTTTAAGTAAGTTTAATAACATAGATTCACCACCTTACTACAAAATAAAAAGGCGGATGTCAAAATAGTTGCATCCACCTTTCTTTTCCTATGTATGTATTAAGCCACGTCTTGTATAGTTACTAGTGCAAATGCATCAGGTTTAACTGGCTTCCCATCAAATCGACCTTTTCCTCTAAATGCCATTTGATCCTCAACAAATTTTACATGTTCCGAATTATCAATAGTGATACTCTCACGCTCAATCAACGTATATTGAGAAAACTCACCGAACAATACTTCATCTTCTGCTAGGTTGTTATTAAAAACAACACGTAGTCCTAATAAATCAGGATTTTGTAAATTTGGCAATTTGCCAACCACATTCCCTTGAGCGTTAACTTGGATCGAAAATTCTAATAAACGATTGTAAAATGTTTTACGATGCATTACTGATACGATTTCTCCCACACTGTCTTCACCAGTATCAATTAAACCAATTTGTTTAACAAGATTCTTAATTAAATCTGCATCCGCATCAACGGTGACATTATTTTCAGGCGGCAATTGAGGAATAACACCATCAGGTTGTTTATTGGCCGCTCCGGTACCTTTCACAATAGCGAGGTCTAATGCTTTCGCAATCGCTCGAGCAATTTTCTTTGTTACGTATGCATCCAAATTAATAATGGAATCTTGTAACAAATAATTGTCTACAAAAGTAACTTTACCAACTTTAAATCCATCAAAATCAACTTTTGTTACTGTGCCAACATCGCTAGCAGGCAAAGTTGCATTTTGCTCCATCCACGTTGCTGCAGTAGTATCTGTGTCAACTAAAATACGAGTAGTGCCTGTTACTTGGATCTTGTCAACTAATGGATACAGCGTGGTAAAATCTCCCATGATGTCCATAATGCGATTAACTACTACATCAGGAATTGTCAACTCAGCCCCTGATACTGCTCGTAAATTCTTAAACTTATCATAAAATTCCTTAACTTCTCCACGCTCATAATACTCTCCTGATTTGTATAACTCTCTCACTTGTAATCGATTCATGATTTCAGCAGCTCCCTTTTCACGTTTTTGCGTTTGTTTTTGTTTGATACTTCTTTCGTTCACTTCTTCTAACTCTTCTTCTAACTTTTCAACTTCAGATTGCAACGAGTTTCGAGAGGATTGTAAATCATCATTTTCTTTTTCAAGTTTTTCAATTTCCTCGTCCAATAATTTAAAATCCTCATCGCTCTCAGCATCTTCGAGTCCGATTTTTACCTCTTCACTGCGCTTCTGGATTTCTGCTTCTCGTTCATTATATGACTTTAATTCTTGACGTTTTAATTCTAGTGACCTAGATAATCTTAATTGCTTCAACATTTTTTAACAGCCTCCAAGCGTTTAATTAGTTTTTGTCGTTGAGCTTCAACCTTTCGACTTTTCATTTCTTTGATTTGCTTTTCTCTGACTTGCACACTTGTATTCTCATAAGCTGGAAAAGTCACAACTGAAATTTCGTGTAAATCAACCTCATTGATTCTCCAGCGAAACGAATCATTAGCAAGTTCCTCTAGTTTTTCATCCAGGATGTCAAACCCGAACGAACATTGGTCAACATCTTTTCGTTCCACTAGTTCGTACAAATCTCTTGCATATTGTGTGTTTGGTAATTTTATGACACCATATAATCCTTTTTCATCGGAGCTCAATTGCAGAGTTCCACTTTTGTTTCTGCCCAACACATACTGAGTATTATGATTCCACAGCGCTCGTATATCGTTACTCAATGTGTTGTCAAAACAGCCTTTAGATAAAATTTCAAAGCTCCCTGGCCACAACTCGGTTTCTTGTTCATATAGTGCAAAATACCCCTCAATGATTAACTCATCAGGAGTATCTTCAGCACGAGTTATATTAAATTTTGTGCGATATTCCCTGACCATTTTTTCCTTTTTCATTTAGTCCTCACCCCCTTCATCATCGCCTTTTAGTTTCTTTTGTTTACCTACATCGGCAACGGGAATAAAGTTTTCTAGTACGACATATTCATTAAGTCCATCAACTGGAGAGTAGTCGAACAAGCCCCTTCCTTCATTTCTGGAAATCATACCACTCGCCACCAGCTCTTTGACATGTGATGTTTTTTCGCTGAGATTGTATTGCATTAAGCTTTTTGGATTAAACTTAAAATACCACGTAGGAGAGTAAACAAGTTTCTTTGTTAACTCTTGTTCGATTGATTTTGCAATTGGCATTATCACAGAACTAATAAAATTATTGTACTCATCTTTATTAAAATCTCCAATTCCAATCATAAAACTAGGAACACCGAAAGCAGACGCAACTGATCGTTTATCAAGTACAATACTCTCTTGTATGGCCAAGTCTTGCAGTGTTAACGGTCTCACTTCTTGTACGTCAATTTCATCTGCAGGGATCAACCACGGCTTCCCGGCCTCAGTGTCTCCAATATAACTATTAAGCAACTTTTCTCTCATTTCCGAATCCTGTATCTCTTCTGCATCGCCTTGCACTTTGATGATTAGAGAGGGTTTCCACTTACTTTTTAAAAATACTGTTTTTGTAGTGTTTGCTTGCACTAGATTTGTGATTGTATCTTTAATTGTGTTGATATAGCCTTGACCTTTATAAGGCAATTCGTCATCTGGTATCAAAGAAAAATGAAGGAGTTCGTCTGGGTCATAGTGCACATTATTGATTGAAATTGTATATCCCTCTTCATTTCCTTTAAAATTTACTCTATTAATATCCCAAATAATTAAGTTGTCAATTAGATTGCCACTCATCCTTGGTTGGACAACACTATTTCCAGCCGAAATCATATCATCTACAACCTTATAGATAAAATTTTTCCGTATCATGTTTTTATTTGGATTAATGTCAATCTTTTTGGAAAGTTCATTCTTTAAACGAACATCTCCGTTATCACCATTTTCCATCAGCATGATTGTCATACTTGACACAAGATCAGCAATTTTATGACGACATTTCTTTACTTCCTCATTTTTTGTGATAGGTACAAATCCAGTAGGCAACAGTATGTCTTTAGAATCTCCACCGGACAGCCAATACCCCACTGGATTTGTGCTTCTTTTTTGCTTCTTTTTATTAAATCCAAATATAGTAATCACCTCCCTCTTATTCAAACCAACTTTTAAGTTTGTCTCCTTTATCTCTTGCTAAAATAGATTGTTTACAAGCAAAAACAGTCGCATCGAATAAATCAATTCTAAAATTATCGTGCACTTTTTCGTATCTCACTTTATCGTTGGAATCTTCTACTGCCTTGACGTTGCTGATACAATACTCAAACGCCTTATTATGTAAGTAAGAGAATTGCCTCTTTTTTATTTTTTTCTCGATTTCTCGGAATGCTTCAGACTTTTTCCAGTAGGCTTGATCAGAGTTCTCCATTTTAAATTTTGCTTTTTGCATTGATCGAACAAAATCACGAGAGTATTGCTTATCAAATCCAACATTCTTAATTTTAAATCCCTTGCTCTTCATTTTTTTAAACCATTTTACTATTTCTTCGTAATCGGTGATTTCGCTATTAGTCATAGTCAGCCACGATTGTTCTTTCCACCAAAAGAAAGGAATGTTGTCCTCTTCTGCTTTGGCTTTAGCTTGAGTAATAGGAATAAATCCGTGAGTAATCGCAATGTCTATATCATTATAGGTTCCATACAGTGAAACACCGCATAAATCGTATAGTCTTGCTAAATCAGCTCCCCCATACCATGTGATAGGTAGCTTTGCCAAATCTCCAAGAGTGTAATTGTACTCTTCATCCGAGGCTTGTACCTCTGCAATATTAAAATATGCGCTCATCGTATTAGTGTAAATGTTTAACGATTTATTTAAAAATTCATCCCTAGCCGATACATCGTTTTGAGCCTGAAGTGATTCTGCCATAATATCTTCCGGTCTAATCGTGACGCCATAATTAGGATTTGCTTTTTCATGCTCTTGAGGATTTGTATAATCTTCAGGATTATCAGCCTTTGTGATAAAGATAAAATATTGCTCATCTTCGACTTCTTTGTTTAGTATTTTTTGACAGTATTGTAATCGCTGATAACAAAAACTACTCATATTAGATCCTGCCGTGGTGATTCCGATTAGCAATTTATTTACATATGCCTTCATCGCTTGTTTGTATACAAAATACTCATTAGAGTTTTTATAAGCATGTATCTCATCCAAAATGAAAATATTTCCGTTTAGTCCGTCTGCTTTCTTTGCATCGGACGCCAAGGCTTGTATCTTCATTGCGCCAGTTTTATTGTCTTCTTGATCATAAAAAGAGCGAGAAATACTGTGTTCGCTATTGTTGTCAAGAACTCTAAAGTTGTCTCTTTCCCCCATGATTTCTATGTTTTCTAGGATGTTGTAAAAGGCTTCAAGCGCCCTGTCCAACTTTGTAGCAATTATGTAAAGCACCGAATAATACTTTTTTTCTAGTAACGACATTGCCCAAGCTAATGCTGATGCAAAAAAAGTTTTACTGTTCTTTCTAGGCAAAAAAATAAAAGCCTCTTTATAGAGCCTTTCAGATTTTCCTTTTATATATAATCCTGCCACATTGTAGACTATAAACTTTTGCCAGTCCTCGAGTATATATGGTTTTCCTTTGGCGGTACCTTTAATGTGTGTAAATGTTTTTTCAATTATTGTTATACAAAACTCAGCATCTTTGTGTTTTAGTTCATACCTTTCATCCTCAAGGTGATTTAAAAACCTTTGACAGCCTTGTATTAATTCTTTACATGCTATTTTTTTTCCTGCAACTATATCATTGGCATATTTTAATACCGCCTGGAAGTTTTCACTTGTCAAGTGAGCTCAACGCCAAATCTAATTTACTCATTTTCTTTTTCTTCTTTGCCATCTCATCATTAATTCTCTTTAGTCCAGCAGGAGTTAGACCTAATAAATTTTCGTGATTGACAATATCTTTACGCAACGTTTCGAGCGAAAGGTACATTGCTGTTTTACGAATGTTTTTTGCACCAGCTTTATTGGTGTATTCTTCAGATATTTTACAACCATCTGCATAAAATTGCTGCATGAGCACATCATACTGGAATCGCATTTCTGAGTAGACTCTAATTGCCGAATCAAACTGAGGACGATATGTGCCAAGCGATTGCATATCCTTCTCCGTTTTTCTAATAATTTTTCTCACCGCTTTTTCCTCATCTGACATTTTAGCCATACTCACCCCTCCTTTTAATCAGAAATAGAAAATCCCCTTTTATTGTAAAATGGTGCGTAGTTGGAAAAAGTTACCCTCCACCGGTTCCTAAGCGTTTAATCAACAGAAATAATGATGGGGGGATTAAAATTTTCTCCTTCCACCTTTTTCTGGGTGCAATTTGTTATGACATTTCGCACAGACCGAAACTAAATTATTATTGCTCAACCTTAACTCAGGATGGTGTTCCAGCTCTTTTATGTGATGCACTATATTCGCATCACGATTGACGCCATACTTCTTGCACTCTTGACACAAGAATCCATCACGCTTTAATATGTATTCTCTTTTCTTTCTCCAAACTATAGATCGATAGAAGTCGTTACTCATCCACACTCACATCTTTCAATGCTTCTAGAGCCTTCTCCTTACCCCTTACCTTCTCACCATTTGACAGGACATAATATCCTCCGCCTACATGCTTAATTAATGTATCTTGCTCAACGCTAAGATATCCTTTACCATGTAACTCTTCCACTCTATCTTCATCGTCTGATATGTACATAGTTCCCACATTAAACGACTCATTACTATACTTATCTTTAAATCTCTTTATTACCTCATAAGACTTCATCAACTCATCAACCTTTCTTCAATCAACCAAATTAGACACCATCATATTAACAATCTCATCCTCATTAAATTCCACTGTTAAATGTGCATCCATCATGATAATATCTTTATACTTTTCTTCAAAATGTTTTATTTGATCTAATATTGATTCAAGCTCTAATTGACATTCGTCCAATCTTCCGATGACATTATCAGCATTAATATTTAAGTTAATCATTTACCTTATCCCATCGCTTAATAAAATCATCCATCTCTTTTGACAATTCAATTGTTTTTTTCTGAATGCTAGCTAGTCTTAGCTCATTCTGATCTTGAGTAGTTGCATTTATTATTTCCTCAACAATATCTTTCGCTTCTTCAATCTGCTTTTCCAGGTGAAGTAGATATCCTCTAACAACTTCTGGAATCCATCTTTGCTCATGTAACTCTTTTCCGAGTTGTTCTACCACTCTTACAAATTGCTCATCGAAATAATTAGTATCACATAATATTTGACCTTTCATCGAATCCCTCCAATTTCTAATTGTGCTAAAATAAAAAGACACCTTCATATGAGATGTCTAAGATATAAAATCCCTATATTCTTTTATACTTTCTGGGATGCCAGTCCTTAATTCTTCTGCATTATAAGGGAGATTTAATTTCTTTTTTAATTGGTTGTACTCTTTTACGACAGTGATAACTAATCGTTCAGTGTTTTCTGCTTCAATTCCAGTAAGTTGTGAAGAATATTCTATCCAAGCATCTAACAGTTCATTAGAAGCGTATCCAGCCTTTTCTAAGATAAATTTCTCCATGTTTTCCCTTGATTGATATTCTATCCCTTCAGTACTACCTAGCATTAATTTTTTCGACCTTAGTGAAAATTCTTTCACCATCTTAATTCTAACATTAATTATTCCATATAGAGGAGCGTATAGGTTTTTTAACTGCTCTCTTTTTCTATTTCTGCTCTCTTTGTAAGGTGTTATAATAAAATGGTTCAAAACAGCAATAAATAATGCTACTGACGCAGAAATTAATACACTTACAATTCTAATATCCACATAAATCACCGCCTCAGAACAATTATAATACGAACAATCGTTCTGAACAACTAATTTAGTGATAATTAATAATCTTATTACATTTAAAGGCTAACATCCAATTCCTTTCTTAATCTGTTCAAGCATTTTTCCCCTAGTATCGCTTCTCCTATTGCTAGAGTACTCTCAACTGTTAATTTTGATAACTCCTCATGACTTATACCTGTGTTTGCCATAATCAACCCTATAATTTTTCTAATATATTTTAAGTCATTCATTATAAAATTCCTCCCTCAAAATAAAAAAGCCACCTCAATTGAGATGACGAAATACTATTTTCTAATCAACTATTTGCTTTAAATAAACAATTACTTCTAACCATAAACTACCGACCTGATGATGAATCAGTTCCACATGTTCTTTAGAATACTTCATCCCCTTAAAGCTTATTACATCACTTATTTGCAAAGAAGAAACATAATTAGCACACATCTCATTATCTACACTAATATCAATTAACACCTTTTCTTCACAAACACATTTAACTATAAATCTATTCAATTCTTTATTCACAGTCACACCACCTCCCCTCACCGAACTAATTCGATAAAAGGAAGTGATTCCCTGCCTCAATTCATCAACTTTAAAAGCAAAACTTTTCACCAAACAAAAACTATCCCTTATGATACTCCACATCAAGCGTCAGGTAGTCAGCACCCTCAGCTTCCAATACACCTTCAATATCTTTTTCTTCGTACTCATTGTAGCTAACATACTCGTTCAAAGTTTCACCATTATATTTTTTAACAATCATTTTGTTTAATTTTTTCATTTCGTCACTCCTTAACATTCTCCCTATTTTTTTCAACGCAAAAAGACCCACCACAGATAATGGTGAGACTCATAAAAACATTTCACATGTCCAGTAATTCTGCAATATGGGAATCAATAAATTTCATTCTGTCTTCAGGAACTTTCGTCTGTTTTTTAAGTAACATGCTTTTATGGATTGTGGTGATTTGAGTTAAATCAACTTCAATACCGTACAGTCCTCTTGGAATATATGCAAAACCAATATGAGAATCATTTATCAAATCTTGATACCAGTTTTTAACTAAATCCCTTTCTTTTAATCCCATAATAGGGGCAACTTGCACGTAATCATAATCTTTTGATTTATTTAAAATGTTGTTTGAAAGAATTATCACTTGCCTTGGTTTAACAGTAATCACAATATCCTGCTCCACTGCTCTAGGTCTTCCATCAATAATAACAGGATCAAAATTTCCATTTTCTCTTTCAATAATGAGATTTCCTTCTTCATCTCTCTTTAAAAACCTCAAAGGCTGTTCTTGGTCTGAATAATAACTCATTGCTGCTTGAAAAAAGAATCCTCTTTCAATTAAATACCAATTATTAGAGTCAATAAAAATTGATTCAGTCATTTATCAGTTTTCCCCAAAAACTTTTTTATAGGTTAAGTTACTTATACCTCTATTCTTTTTAGTTTTCTCGTTGAGAGTTTTCAAATCACTAGGTGTTGCAGTAGATAAAAGGTTTGTTCGCTTATTCTTAGGTTTTCTTTTAATTGCATCTGCAAACATATCTTTCTCCTCCTCATTTCGCATATACCACTCACCACCTTTTTTAAACGCTGATAGACTAGTATATGCCACTGTTTTTACTTACTATACCATAACTCGCAACATCGGGGAATTTTCCCCTATCTTAATTAAAGCTTAAATCCTTTTCCGACATGATCAGAAATATTTTTCATTGTTTTCAACTGAACAAATGTAAGCAATCCCACAAAAATGTACAGAATGACCATTAATCCAATTGGAATAAAATAATTTATACTAATCTGTAAAATTGCTCCGAGCACCCATGCAATCGCACAAGCAATCGATGTAAAAAATACGAATTTAATCAAAAGAACAAGCCGAATAATTGCAAACGACTCTTTATAAATTTTATTCATTCTTTTTCCTCCTCATTTTACATGTGCAGAAAAGTTAAACGTAAAGCCTATAAGCAGCAGCAAGTAAATCCTCAAAATTTAAATACTTGGTGCTCTCCTGGACAAACTCATCAAATCTCACTGCATTATAAACAACCAATCTGTGACCTATGTTCTCAATAAACGGATTCTCTTTAACAAAATGATCAAATGATTTATATGCAGTATGCCTTTGAAAAAACTCATTCGACAAAGCTTCACAATTTACATCTGCAAGTATTAGTTTAATTAATTTTTCATCATTAATGCTGAACCTTTTAACTATGTAATCGTTGATATCTCTATATTTCTCTAAATAAAAATACATTTATTACCATCCTCCTTCAAACTACATTTCGACATTTAACGAAGGATTCCTTTGTTAATTATGTATTTTTTTGTAAATCAATCAGTAAAATCAACTTTATATTTGTAAAGTGCATCATACAGAGGTTCAGGAATTTGATGTTTAAATTCATCCGCAACGTCCTTAATCAGCTTTTCTTTATAAATTTTATAAACCTCAAATGCTTTTTCTGGAGAATCAAATCTCCCCAGATACACACGACCGCCTTTGTTATTGCAACACCTAACTTCATATTTATCACCGTATCTGCTACAAACTTTCACTCCAATCGGTGTATTTCCTCTTAAAGCTTTCCTTGAGGCAAACATTCCGTTGATAAATTGGGGAACAAACGCACAAGTCTCTGGACTGTACACACGATTTCCCTTTTTTAAAATATCTTTATCAAGATGCATTTTATGGCCATCAATCTCATAATAATTCGCATCGAACCACGATGCAAAATTTTGATAGCTGTGCCACTTTTTGCACACAGAAACATCTTTATATGTGGGATGATCTTTTTGGAATTGCTTACTATAACAACGCATCAACATGGCACTCCAAGTTAAATATTTCGTTGTGTATCTACCATCTACACGGACTGGATGATCTCCTTCCCCAATATAGCCGATGGCAAATTTACTTTTATCATTAACATTCTTCACTCTACCAGTAACAAATTGATGCCAGGTAGTTTTAACAGTGTTTTCTTGATCAACAAACCTGACAAGCACATTTTGAGAGCCATTATACTGCTCCACAATCATCAATGAGCCTAAACTATTAGTGTTTGTTTCTCCCACTCGTCCTAAAGCAGTTTCACTTATTTTTTGTCTTTTTTTCTTCGATGGTTGATTTTCCATTCGACACGATCCTTTCTGCTTTTTAAAAGAAAGCTTAAACTTTTTTAAAAATATATTTTTGTGCAATAAAACGACACAAAACAAAAAAGTCAGAGGAGATTTCCTCTGACTAAAATGAAATATTTATTTTTCTTCCTTTATAGACTATCCATCAAGATTGGCTGAAAGCGTTGATATGAAAGACTTTGCGCTAGTTTCAAATTTTATTTTATTGATAAGACATGATAGTAAAGGCTTTTATCAGCTTTCCAATTGTACACGTTTTTCCCTGTATTCACGCTGTTTTTCTTCCTTTATAGACTATCCATGAAAAATGGCTAAAAGCGTTGGGGCGCAAGCGATTATGGATTTCTTAACTATCATTACTTCTGTGAAGTCCACTAGTATCAAGCATTTGAGCTAATTCTGAAACTTCACATATTTCTGCTCTTTTGCTTATTTTTCTTCCTTTATAGACTATCCATGAAAAATGGCTGAAAGCATTGATACGTAAGGGTTTATAGTAACTTTAGCAAACAAAATATAAAATAAACGTTGATACTATGGGCTTTAAGCCGATTTCTAAACTAGGACATTTTTTTACTTTTTTGTTTATTTTTCTTCCTTTATAGGCTATTCATAAAAAACCTCAAAAAAGCTTGATATATCAACATTATTGGAATGTATAGATTTTTTTAGTTAAATTAAACAACGCTATATCAACCTTTATCAGCTTTTCAAATGTACACGTTTTTTCTTTTCTTCCCGAATTCTTCCATTGATATAGAACGTTAATGATTAACTTAAAAACAGATTTTGCAAAAAGTAGTTTATTTGCGGTAGTTAGAATATAGATATTAATTTTTACTTATATTTAATAATAATTTATCAATATACATTTATTACTAATTTAATAATAATTAATTAAATATAATAAGTAGGGTAATTTATAGACTATATTATATGTACCGCAGAAAAACTACTTTTTACATTTTCAAAAATTAAATGGTAAGTTTGCAACTTCTCCATCAATATCACGGTTATTGATTTCCTCTTTTTCTGTTTTCCATTTTCGATAATCTTGTAGGCGCATAGACTCAATGTTTTTAACCTTAACAGGCTCATTTGAAAAGAAGGTGTACTCATTTGTTTGATATGTATTCGCTTTCCGCTCCTCTTTACTTAAGCCACTCACGTAGTAATCTTGATTATGTATGCAATTAATCATTCGGTATTTTTTTAATGACTTGAGATATTTATCTAGCGTTCTGTCCTTAATTTTCGTTTGATGTGTAAGGTCTGCTAATGCCACATCAAATCCATTTTTAAATTGATCATTCATCATTTTTAAGTAGCTGTAGAGGTAAAATCCTGTGCAACCTAAATCCTTTTCCCCCATACAAAACATAAATACCTCAAAGTCAATCATGTGAGTGTTGTACACTTCGTAATAAGCTCCATCAATGATACCTTCCTCATATGATTCTCTGTCACGATAAAATTGTTTAACCGGAAATTTAACTTTATAGTTTCTCAATTTTTGCGTTATGTACTGTTTATCAACCTCATCTAAATCCGAAACGGTGACAAACTGTAAGTCTTGATCCTCAAAAGTCCAGTAGATAGGATAATTTGTTGTGGTCAAAGTATATCCTAAATCATCTAACACACCATTTTTTTTTATGATAAAGTCAATCGTTTTCGTTGTAGGAGAATACCTTAAACACTTCTTTATACCGTTTGTCGTTATCCATGTATCGCTGTACTTACAATACCGATGCAGCCACGCTATAAAGTATACATATGAGTATGTAAAAGCTACGTGTGACCCCACTGCTCCATTCTTCTCATGATCTTCTGGAAACAGCGTATTAAATTTTCTATGTAGATCATCAAAAATCTCATTTGGCATAAACACTTTATTTTCGTTGTGATTAAACTGCAAAAAATCCCTTATGCTATCTTCACAAAGGGATTTGATCTTAAGTAATTCTTTTTCCTGCATTCGCTTTCTCCCCTTGATTTAATTTGGATTTTTTATATTGGCTCAGTGCCGATTGGAAGTTACTATTGATTATGTACAAACTAAAAATGCGACCTTTTTTTATGTCTTTTGCCACAGTGACGCACTTAATTCCCTGCTCATTTAGATATGTAGATAAATTTTTGTCATAACAAAAAAAGAAATCTTTCAAACTCTCACCTCCCTTCAATCCAAATTCCATTAAAATATGTATTTCATCTTGGTAGTAATTCGTCAATAATGTTAATCACTACATCAATGTGGTCACGAATAGCATGATATTCCTTGGAGTCGTATTCGTGTTTACCTAACTCATCTATGCTCACTTGTAAATGCTCGATGATATCAGCTTTAGACCACTTTTTAATGTCTTCGATTGTAATTGTTTCCATTTAATACACCTCCTTAAAAAAACTTTTCAATTAAATGTTTGACATTATATAAATCTGTGGTAAACTATTAGCAGATAGTAGTATAGGTTTATCTATTGAACTAGCAAAAAAAATATTAAAAAGCTAAGCATAGATCATCTTTTTTAAAATCTGATGAACTGGGCTATTTACTTATTTTCAAGGCACTATTCCGTTTCCAACTTAACATAACTTATTTGTCAAATGCTAGTAGTTTTTTGTCGAATTTAAAATTTAATTTAAATCCTATTCTAAAATGTTCGAGCCGCCAAGCAGACACTTTAGAATAGGATTTTTTATTATTGTTTAAATTGCCTTATTTTCTATGAAAGTTTCCAATAATTTTACAGATTCATGAAATTTTATATCTAAACTTATTGAATCTGAAGAGATCACTCCGATTTCACCAAGATCTTTGAGTCCCTCAACCTGACTATGAAACGCTGGTAAATGAAATGTAAAATTACCTAATTTGTATAGCTTTAGATAATTAGTCACATCTTCATTTTCTCTTTGTAAAACCTGACGATGGTATCCTAAAAATTCCCCTTGATTTAGTTCTAGCAATTGATTAATGACCGCATCTTTTAGGTTGTAAAGTTTTAATTGTCTTGTCTTAGACCGACTTACTACACTGTATTTTTTACTATCGTAAGAATGATTTTTTGTGTCCCTACTCTTTTTAGCCGATTTGTTGATAATGTAGAGAGCTTCAGCAATGGTAGATGGGGAGATTTTTATATGGCTAATATCTACCACTCTTTTTTTAATTTCTATGCCATCTTCAATTTTATATAAATTAAAATCTCTCCATCTGCCTTGAGCGTAAGCTCTGACGTATGCAACAACTTCTGCATTGTTATGCACTCTTAAACCGTAGACATTTTTCATTTGAGTTTTAGTTGCCAATCCTTCTGGAACATTTCCCCACCTTACATAAGTAGGTATTTCACATTTCGTTGTCATTTTTGTCCCTCCATCATTTTTTATTCTGATTAAACAAATTGCGGTGTTTCTATTTCTACCCCATCTTCGTCATGAGCTTGGAATTTATAAAATGGGATATCCTCCACATTAAGCGTGATAGTTCGTCCACCCGGCAATTTGACTATAAGTGTAGCCTCGATAAAATGCTGCAGATCATGTTCCTCTACGAATCTAGTTACCTCTTGATTTGACTCCTTGGATACCGTTAGTTCTACTTTACCTGTAAATGTTTTCATTATTAGCTCCCCCTCATATTCCATTTTAGTATTTAAAAAGTAATCATCCTCGACCAGATACTCTTGCCCACATTCACAATCATTCTGCCAACAATAAATACAGTTGCCTACTCCCTGTAGCATAACAGTCTCCTTTCTTTAGTTTTATTGATCTGAGATGAAGTGTAATTTTTATGTATTAGTCATGCTACACCTCTAAAATACTAGGATTTTAAAAACATTTATACAGCAAAACGTGACTACTTTTGGAGGTATCTGTCGAATGAGTGTTTTTGATTGAAATTTCTTCTTAAAAACGTTCCAATTTAAACAATATGAAAATTTGGAACGTTTTATTGTCCTTAATTAAATCCTCCGCCATCAATTGCACTGGTTAGAATTTCAAAAACATTTCCATCCACCTCGCTTAAGAACAAAGATGACTTATAGAATGAGAAATAGTGATAACATACAAATTTCTCGCCTGGAATATTGTCATAGTTTTTAATCACCTTAATAAAAAATGAAGAAGGTGTAATTCTTGCAAATACTAATTTTTTAATATCTGTATTAGAGTTTAAATCATTAAAATGAGTTTGGATTTCCTGTCTTACAGAATCCTCAATACCCTCAAACGAATTTAAGTTGAGATGATACAGATTCTCTTTCTCGATAAACTTAATCATCTTGCTTTCCCCCTTTCGTTTAATATTGGCTATGTCTACACTATACATTATGCAATAGTGCATAGTCAATAGTTTTATATAAATTTATTTGAAATTGCTTATTGATTATTGCATACTATATACAAGGAGGTGCTTATATGATTAATGGCATAACCGTAAAACCCCGTTTATCTGACATATTAGCAGAGGAAGGTTTAACCCAGACTAAATTAGCTGAGATGGCCCAGATCCCTCAATCCGCTATATCTCGATTTGATAAAAATGCTTCCCATTTAGATGCTCATCTTTTTGCAATTAGTAGAGCGTTAAATAGGCCAATTGAGGATTTATTTAACGTTAAACAAACCAATGAAGCCAATAAATAAGGCTTCTTTTTTATGTTTCCAAAAAACTATTAAAAGCATTTCGCATAAAAGTTCGTCTCATTTTTTGCCGAAGAATTCCCGTAAAATAGCCGAATTTATTCTCTACTTTTCCTCGCTTGATTTTAACCACTAGCTGCTTAAAAGCATCCACAGATACACAAATTAGATCCTGCATTTGCATTTGATACATCTTATTGCTGATATAGACGATTCGCCAAAACTCCTCCACGTCCTTAGCGTTGTAAAATGAGCCACAGATTGTGGAGAAGTCTTTGTTCACCCAATCCGATACGTTTGTGTCTTGGGATGGATTAACACGCTCAGATGTATCTGTACGTGTTTTTAAAGGTATTTGTTTTAAAAATTTAGTTGTTTTTTTGGTGGGACATTTCCCTTCGTTTTCCACTTCCTCTTGTGGGACAATCTGCTCAATTGGCTGGATTATTATTGCGTTTGTTGTTTGTCGCATATCTGTTCTCCGCTTTGTTTCTAGCTGTTTAATCACACCTAACACTTCTAGTTTCTGACAAGCTCTGATGACTGTTTTACGGCTGATATTTAAAGTCTGAGCGATGTTGTTTTTGGAACAGAAGCTAACGCCCAAGTATTTAGCAGAGTATCTGTGCAGGTGATCCAAAACTTTGAGTGTTGACTTTGTTAATTGATCCGCCAATTGTTTTTTGTATGAGCGAACAGTTTGATTTAATTCTTCGATTGTAGTAAAAGTGGACAGATTCGAATAAGCCTCGACTGATGCAATGATAGTTATTGCCTTTTTTGCCACAACAAAAACTCCTTTCATTTTGCCGAAAGAAGTCATCACCAAATACAACTACGACTTGATTTTTTTGAAAAAAAGTCGTACAATATAATCACTTATTATTGTATTGTGTGATGCTTCTTTCGCACAGGAGGAGTAGATGAGTTACAGCTCACCTGCTCCTTTTTTTTGTTTTCTAAAATGCTAGCTCTCCGTTTACCTTCTGCCATATCTCTCGTGTACTTCCACTTTCTTCTCAGTTAGTATTTTCACCATTTTTTCGTTTTGTTGGTTGTCTTCGATTAACTCATTAAGTATGTCGGTGATGTCCCTAAGACTCATGTAGCTAATGATGGATGGGCGAAACTTTGATTTCATGGGATTTTCCTCCTCTGGGAATACATTGATTTTGTAACCCATTATAGAAATATAGGGGACTAATTCACTCATCTTACAACTCTCCTTTCTTTAGATGAAGGATTTTTTCGCAATGCTTTTAGCTTTTAGTAACAGTTGATCATCGATGATATAACTTTGATGCGGGCATCGTTTAAGAAAAGCGGAAGTGGCTGCCCAGGGACGGCAGGTATCTGGCAGAACACGAAGTGAAGCCTGCTTCACGTAGTGGGCTGACAAATGCCCGAGTCCCTAGCCACTGCAGCTAGATCACGAAAAGCGGAAGTGGCTGCCCTGAGGCGACAGGCAAATGAAGAGCTCGTAGGTGATGCCTGCATCACTGGAGAGTTATTCATTTGACCCCGAGCCTCAAGCCACTGCAGCTGGATCATGAAAAGCGGAAGTGGCTGCCCTGAGG
>NZ_JAYKTS010000022.1 GCF_037024155.1 Bacillus sp. 2205SS5-2 | reverse complement strand
ATTAATTAATGAGACAGTAGTTTTAGTTCTTCTATATTCATCCATAGTTTTAATTTATCCGTTTAAATATTGTTTACTGCAACAAAAAAGTGGAGTATTTCAGATACTTAACGTAGCAGAAGCTACACCGTATCTGACCTCACTTTCATCCCACACCTAAACGAGTGGGCTTTCCCGTTCGGGGAAATCTGTAATGATGAACCTACTTTAGATCCTAATAAGCCATTCAACAAGGAACCAAACATAACTTTTTTCAAGTATTTGACTAAAATTCCCTTGAATTAGAAATACCAAACTATTAATAATTGAAATTAATAATAGTATCAATATAAAGTGATCGCTCTTTTATCAAATCAACAATCTGTTCGGTATCCTTTATTTTAACTAGAGGCCTAGTTGGTTCTTCTATTCTGGTGAAAATCACTTCTGCTACTTGTCCATCTGTTAAACGAATGACCGTGCCTTTAGGTAAATTTCCTAGCAAGGACAGAATGCCATTTACTACTGTAATATTAAATTTACCGAAGCTATCTTCTTTAATCATCTCTAATACCCTAAGTGGAGACTGCTTACTTCGATAATTTTTTTCTGAAGTCATCGCATGAAACATATCCGCTACCGCAATAATTTGAGAATAGGGATGAATCCTTTCGTTTTCTTCCGAACGTGGGTAACCACTGCCATCCATTCGCTCATGATGCTGAAAAATGGCAAGTTTGGCTTCGGGTTTTAAAAAAGGAGTATCCTTAACCATCTGATAACTGTTAATAGTATGTAGTTTAATTTCTTCAAATTCTTTTTGAGTAAGCGAGGTTTTTTTAAACAATATTCTCGGCGATACTTTCGCCATTCCACAATCAGCCAAAAGTCCTGCTAATGCAATTTGAAGATAAATTCCTTGTTCATAGTCTAGCTTTTTGGCTATCAAACCACTAATAAGACCTACTGCAATACCATGATGAAACACATAATCGTCTTTTGTTGTGTGATGCGTGATTGTATAAATAGGCTCCGTATCTTTTTCTATATGCTGAAATAAAGGTAGGAATAACCCTCTGATTCTTGCAATGTTTATTGGCACACCCGATTGCCATGAAATAAACTCTTTTTTATATTCTTGAACGACTTCGTAATAATGCTTAATAAAGTCTGTTTTTTCATCTAGTTTATCTTCTCTTGGATTATCATGTTCTATCATTTCCCTTGGATGAAAAGAACTCCCATCTATTTTCACTCGTTCTACACTTACATCCTCAATTGAGAATGCTTGTAAAACGTGAAGATGTTGTTTAGTAAGAACTGTACTTTTCGGAATAATTGGAAAAGAACTTAATCCCATTACGTCCTTTGCTAAAATACAGCCGGTTTCTAGATTGGCTATCTTAACCTTCACGCTAAACCCTCCGTTTGAGAAATAGAATATATTTTCTTTATTTTAACAAATAAAGGTTCTTTTCGTATACTTTGTCGCTATTTTATCTGATTTAGGATTAAATTCCCCATTTCACTGTTGATTCCCATCAGAAATAGACAAAATGAAACCCGAAACAAAGGTTTATCGTAGCAAATGAACTGATACGAATGCCACAAATTTCGCAAAAAATAACCCAAATAAAAGAAAGGAGTACCTAAAATTTTTAGGTACTCCTCTTTTTTATTCAGAATCTTCTTCTGAAGACTCCTCTATTTCTTCTACTTCTTCTATTTCTTCTTCATGTTTTTCTACCTTCGCCACAGTAGACACATATTCATTTTCTTTCAAACTAATGAGTTTAACACCTTGAGTATTCCTTCCAGTTGTGGAAATATCGTTCACATCCATACGAATTAATACCCCGTGTACAGTAATTAACATTAAGTCTTCTTCTCCAGTTACTGTTTTAACTGAAACAAGCTCCCCATTTCTTTCCGTGATATTACAAGTAATTAAGCCTTTTCCACCACGAGTTTGAATTCGATATTCCGATGCAGGTGTTCGTTTCCCGTACCCATTTTTCGTCACAACTAAGATATTGTTATCTTCTTCAAGAATTTCCATACCAACCACTTCATCATCACTGTCTAAGTTTATTCCTTTTACTCCAGTAGCAGTTCTTCCCATTGAACGGACATCTGTTTCAACAAAACGAATTAGCATCCCTTTTTGTGTTCCAATGATAATATGTTTCGATCCATCTGTCATTTTAACGGAAATTAATTCATCTTCTTCCCGTAAGTTAATAGCAATTAATCCGTTCGTTCGGATATTTGCAAAATCAGTTAATGGAGTTCGTTTGGTGATTCCTTGACGTGTTGTAAAGGTTAAATACCAATCTTCAACAAATTCTTCTACATGTATGATGGTTTTAATCCATTCATCTTTTTCGATGCCAAGAAGATTGATAATCGGTATCCCTTTTGCGGTACGACTATACTCTGGAATTTCGTATCCTTTTGTTCGATAGACTTTTCCTTTATTAGAAAAGAAAAGAATCGTGTCATGTGTAGAGGTGGTGATTAAATGTTCAACAAAATCGTCTTCATTTGTCCCCATTCCCTGTACTCCGCGACCGCCACGCTTTTGGCTACGATAAGTTGAAACTGGTAATCGCTTGATATATCCTTTATTCGTTAAAGTAATAACGATATTTTCTTGTGGAATCAGATCCTCATCTTCTATATGTTCAATCCCACCTGCGACAATTTCTGTACGTCGCTTATCATTAAAACGCTCTTTAATTTCAAGTAATTCTTCACGAATAATTTCTAATACTTTTTCTTCATCCGCTAAAATTGCTTTTAATTCTGCGATAAGCTTTACAAGTTGCTGGTATTCTTCTTCAATCTTTTCACGCTCTAAGCCCGTTAAACGCTGGAGACGCATATCGAGAATAGCTTGAGCCTGCTTTTCAGATAAAGAGAAATTCTCCATTAATCCTTGTCGGGCAATCTCTGCCGTTTGTGAACCACGAATAAGAGCAATGATTGCGTCGATATGATCTAGCGCAATTCGCAGTCCTTCTAAAATATGAGCTCTAGCTTCTGCTTTTCTTAGTTCAAATTCAGTTCTTCTACGAATAACAACTTTTTGATGAGCTAAGTAATGTACGAGTGCTTGCTTAAGATTTAGTACTTTCGGCTGTCCATCAACTAGTGCTAATAGATTTATTCCGAAGCTTGTTTGTAAAGCCGTTTGTTTATATAAATTATTCATTAACACATTTGCATTCGCATCTTTACGAACTTCAATAACAATACGCATCCCTTTACGATCTGACTCATCTCGTAAATCGGTTATTCCATCAATTTTTTTATCACGAACTAAATCTGCTATTTTTTCGATTAGTTTTGCTTTATTAACCTGGTAAGGAATTTCTCTTACGATGATAACTTCTTTCCCGTTTGCTTTTTCTTCAATTTCTATCTTAGCTCGCAGAATGATTGAACCTCTACCTGTTTCATACGCACGACGGATGCCGCTTCTTCCAACAAGTAGACCCGCGGTTGGGAAGTCAGGACCTGGGATATAGTCCATTAATTCTTGGATAGTAATATCCTCATCTTTACTCACGGCTAAAAGACCATCAATAACTTCTCCTAGTTGATGTGGCGGAATGTTAGTTGCCATACCTACAGCAATCCCAGAAGCTCCGTTTACTAATAAGTTAGGAAAACGTGAGGGCATTACAACTGGTTCTCTTTCTTGACCATCATAATTATCTTTATAATCAATTGTATCCTTGTTAAGATCACGTATTAATTCCATTGAAATTTTGGACATTCTTGCTTCGGTATAACGCATAGCTGCCGCTGCATCTCCGTCAACAGAACCAAAATTCCCGTGTCCATCAACAAGCATATAACGATAGTTAAAATCCTGCGCCATTCTTACCATCGTATCGTATACAGCCGAATCACCATGGGGATGATACTTACCGATAACTTCGCCGACGATACGGGCAGATTTTTTATATGCTTTATCAGCCGTCATTCCTAAATCATTCATTGCATAAAGAATTCGGCGATGAACAGGTTTTAAACCATCGCGCACATCTGGCAATGCCCTTGAAACGATAACACTCATGGCATAGTCCAGAAAGGATGTCCGCATCTCATGGCTAATATTTATTTCTTTCACTCTGGAATTTGGTGTTTCGGACATATGGTGAACCTCCTTCAAGTAAAGCTATCACATTTTATAGAATTTTTTCTATGGATTCTTATATGTAAAGACAGGATAGAACTCGATCTATCCTGTTTTTTATATGAGTGTATTACATCAGTTTAAGCGTTGGGTAGCTACTTCCGCTTTTCTTTGTCCAGCTACGGCTCCTTGGGGCTCTGGGTCAAATGCCACAACCCGCCGGAAATCTGGATTTCCTCTGTGTTGCGTCATTTGCCTGACGCCCCAGGGCAGTCGCCTTCGCTTTTCTTTGTCCAGTTTCGGTGGCTAGGGACTCGGGCATTTGTCAGCCCACTACGTGAAGCAGGCTTCACTTCGTGTTCTGACAGATGCCTACCTTCCCTAAACAGCCACTTCCTCTTTTCTAGATATCCAGGTTTTTTACGTAGATTGCGTTTTCTTCGATGAAGTTTCGACGCGGTTCTACTTTATCACCCATTAAAATCTCAAAGGTTTCGTCTGCTTCTATAGCGTCTTCTAAGCTGACTTGAAGCAGTGTTCTTGTTTCAGGGTCCATGGTTGTTTCCCAAAGTTGCTCGGGATTCATTTCTCCTAGACCTTTGTAACGTTGGATACCTGGTTTAGGTGTTTGGGAAAGCTGCGCTAAAGATTCTTCTAACTGCTGCTCATTGTAAGCATATTCTATTTTTTTACCTTGCTGAATTTTATATAATGGCGGCTGGGCAATATAGATATAGCCCGCCTCAATGATTTGTCTCATATAGCGGTAAAAGAACGTGAGTAATAGCGTACGAATATGAGAACCATCGACATCTGCATCCGTCATGATGACGATTTTATGATACCTTGCTTTCGCAATATCAAAATCTTCTCCTATACCTGTGCCTAATGCTGTAATAATCGCTCGAATTTCATTATTAGAAAGAATTTTATCTAAGCGTGCTTTTTCAACGTTAATAATTTTCCCTCGAAGTGGAAGTATTGCTTGGAAATGTCGGTCTCTTCCTTGTTTTGCAGAACCTCCAGCAGAGTCACCCTCTACGACATAAATTTCGCTAATTTTCGGATCACGTGAAGAACAGTCCGCTAATTTTCCAGGCAAACTTGAAATTTCTAACGCACTTTTTCTACGAGTTAGTTCTCTTGCCTTTTTCGCAGCCATTCGAGCACGAGCGGCCATGAGTCCTTTTTCCACGATTTTTCTTGCTACCACTGGATTTTCAAACAAGAATTTCTCAAAATGCTCGGAGAATAACGAATCCGTAATCGTACGAGCTTCTGAGTTTCCTAATTTGGTTTTTGTTTGCCCTTCAAACTGAGGGTCCGGGTGTTTAATTGAAATAATAGCTGTAATTCCCTCACGAACGTCTTCTCCAGATAAATTACTATCCGCATCTTTGAATATATTGCTTTTTCTAGAATAGTCGTTAATCACTCTCGTTAAAGCAGTTTTAAATCCGGATTCATGCGTACCACCTTCATACGTATGAATATTATTTGCAAAAGAGTAGATATTACTGGCAAATCCATCATTGTACTGGATTGAAATTTCAACTGTAATTCCTTCTCGTTCACTCTCAATATAGATAGGCTCTTCGTGAATAACTTCTTTAGAGCGGTTTAAATGCTCAACATATGATTTAATTCCACCCTCATAGAAAAAGTCTTTTCTTTTCCCATCTTCTCGCTTATCTTCAATTGAAATTTTAATTCCTCGATTTAAGAACGCTAACTCTCGTATACGGTTAGCAAGAATATCGAATTCATAAACGATTGTTTCGGTGAAAATTTCTGTATCTGGCTTAAAATGAATAATTGTACCCGTTATGTCCGTTTCATCGATGACCTTCAAGTCAAAACTAGGGGCACCTTTTTCGAACTGTTGATAATGCACCTTACCATCACGGTGGACGTATACTTCTAATACAGAAGAGAGCGCATTTACTACGGATGCACCCACTCCATGGAGACCACCAGAGACTTTGTAGCCTCCGCCACCAAACTTACCTCCAGCATGAAGAACAGTCATAATAACTTCAACTGCTGGTCGACCCATCTTCTCATGAATCCCCACTGGAATACCACGGCCATTATCTTTTACCGTGATACTATTATCTTTTTCAATAATGACTTGTATTTCATCGCAGTGACCAGCTAAAGCTTCGTCAATACTATTGTCAACGATTTCCCAAACTAGGTGATGTAAACCTTTACCAGAAGTAGATCCTATATACATTCCCGGACGTTTTCTAACGGCTTCTAACCCTTCTAATACTTGAATCTGATTTTCATCATATGATTGCTCTTGAACTTGTTTATTCTCTATAGTCAAGTGGGTTCACCTACACTTTCTAAAACATGACTTATCTAATTTTTAGCATGGATTTATACTAGTACTTTATAGTTATAAACTCTCATTTTGATTGAATTTAAATGTCAAAAATGAAAGGTATTGTTTTATGGTTAAGGCTGTTATCGCAAAGATTGTGGCTTTTCGAATTAGCCCTTAATTCGTGATAAAGATTGACTTCGGGCATCTTTTCGCATCA
Source organism: Bacillus sp. 2205SS5-2 (assembly GCF_037024155.1). NCBI lineage: Bacteria > Bacillati > Bacillota > Bacilli > Caryophanales > Bacillaceae > Bacillus > Bacillus spongicola. The sequence continues at coordinate 61,194 of NZ_JAYKTS010000022.1, read as the reverse complement.
TTTTTAGCCCGAAATGAGGAAAAAAAGAGTGTTTCCATCCTTTTTGGTATGCCACAGTGACAAAGTATGCGAAAAGAGCCATGGTTAAAGATCATATGTATTCTCTAGTATAGCTCTTTTCTTTAGCGTTCCTGATGCTAATGGAGACAGATAGATATGATTTTGTGTAACGACCAAAGATTTATAAGGGCTTTTCCCTAATTGTTGAAGTTGTTTTTTGCGTTTTTGTAAAAATAAATGCATTTCTTCAGAATTCTGGATGGATGCTTTATCAATAATTGCAATAATTTCATTTGTTCTCAGCATCACATCTTCTCCGACATGTATATACAAAAAAACCACCTCATTTCACTTTGGACATTTTCCCTTGTTCAACTAAATACGTTGCCGCCTCTTTTAAAGTAGAATGATCAATTCCCTCAACACTTGTCGTGGTAACAAAGGTTTGTACTTTTCCTTGTATGGTATTGAGCAAGTGCGATTGTCTATAATCATCCAATTCAGATAGAACATCGTCTAATAAGAGAATGGGATATTCTCCAATTTCAGAATGAATGAGCTCAATTTCAGCTAGCTTTACAGACAAAGCGGTTGTCCGCTGTTGACCTTGAGATCCAAAAGTTTGAACATCTCGGTCATTAACCAAAAATTGCAGATCGTCTCGATGAGGACCAGCTAACGTAACTCCCCGTTCTATTTCTCTTTGACGTATGCTCGCAAATTTTTGTTCGAACACATCTACCATTTTTGACCAATCTAGCTCCTCTGATACGTTTATTGATGGTTTATACATAATTTTTAATGTTTCCAGCTCTCTTGAGATACCGGAATGAATTGGTTTTGCCCAACTTTCTAAAAGCTGAATAAACTCAAATCGCTTTTGAACAATTTTTACTGCCATTCCTATAAATTGTTCTGTTAGAACATCTAGCATCGTTTGATCGGTTTGTTTTTTTATCTGTAGCTGTTTCAAGTAAGAATTACGTTGCTGCAAAATTTTATTATATTGATTAATATTGTGAAGATAAATAGGGGATACTTGTCCGATTTCCATATCTATAAAACGACGCCTAATTTGAGGACTTCCTTTAACTAAATGAAGATCTTCAGGCGCGAACATAACAACATTCATATTTCCTACATAATGACTCAGTTTAGGTTGTTCAATATGATTGAATTTCGCTTTTTTTCCTTTTTTTCCAATGGTTAACTCTAATGGGACTGATCCATTTCGTTTGTGAATTCTTCCTTTTATTTTAGCATATTCCTGATCCCAACGTATTAAATCTTTATCACTTGAAGTCCGGTGAGACTTTGCCATTGCCAAAACATAAATCGATTCCATGACATTTGTTTTCCCTTGAGCATTTTCACCTAAAATCACATTAACTTTGTTTTCAAAGGTGGCTTCTAAGGTTTCATAGTTTCGATAATTGCCTAACTGTAACTCCTCAATATACATGAGTACACATTCCTTTTATTAAAGTTCCGCTTTTATGTCAAAAAGGCCGACTGATTCTATTTCAATTTTGTCATTTGGATATAGTTTTCTCCCTCGGCGCTGGTCTTGTTCACCGTTCACATACACCTGATATTCACTAAGAAACCATTTCGCCATACCACCAGATTGAATAAGATCAGCCATTTTTAATAATTGACCCAATGTAATATATTCTGTATTAATCTGGATTTCTGTTTCCATACTTGCTCACTACTTTCCGTTATAGTCTCTAATAAATCATTTTACTAAACTTTCAAGGTATAAACAAAGAAAACAGAAATAAAAAATATCCCATCTGCAAAAGATAGGATATTTAATCAAATTAATACGTTCTAACTGGAAGAATTAGTTGCAAAATCGATTCATCATGTAAAGGTCGAATTACAAAAGGTCTCATTGCTCCAGTAAATTGAATATGAATTTCCGATCCTTCGAGAGCTTTTAGCGCATCCATCATATATTTGGCACTAAACGATATTTTTAAATCTTCCCCCTTAATATTCCCACTTTGCACTTCTTCAATTACTTTCCCGATTTCAGGAGAATTAGAAGACACTTCGACAATTCCACCTTCAAGTGTAGACAGCTTAACAACATTATTTCGCCCTTCTCTTGCAAGTAGTGAAGCACGATCAATCGATTTCAGAAAGTCTTTGGTCGTCAATTCTAATTCTGTTTTTGTGTCGGTTGGTATAAGGCGTGATGTATCTGGATAATTGCCTTCTAACAATCGTGAAAAGAATAATAGATGCTTTGCTTTAAATAAGATTTGATTTTCAGTGATAACAATTTCAACACTCTCTGAAGAGTCATCCAAAATCTTACTTAGCTCATTTAAACTTTTACCAGGAATCACTACGTTATAGTGCGAGCTTAATTCACTTTCAATTACTGCTTTTCTCATAGCTAAGCGATGACTATCTGTTGCAGTACAGAAAAGTTCGCCGTTTTCCACTCGCCAGTTTACACCTGTCAAGATAGGGCGTGTTTCTGAGGTGGACACAGCGAATGAGGTTTGTCGAATCATGGTTTTTAATAAATCGGTTGGAACTTTAAATACATTTTCCTCTTCAATTTGCGGAAGATGAGGATATTCTTCATGATCTAATCCATTTAGGTTAAATTTGGCTTTACCTGAACGAATAACAGTTTGAAAATTATCGATTACTTCAAGTTCAACTGTGTCTGAGGGTAGCTTTTTAACGATTTCACTGAAGAATTTTGCTTGTAAAACAATTCCTCCATGCTTTTCGATTTCGACAATATTAGTTCCTTCTTCTTCAAGTGGAATAAAGGATTCAATTGAAATATCTGAATCACTACCTGTTAGGGTAACACCTGTTTCTTTTGCAATAATTTTTATTCCAGTCAGAATTGGAATTGTTGTTCTAGATGTTACAGCTTTCATGACATCTTGAACACTTTGAACTAAATAGTCTCTTTGAATAGCAAATTTCATCAATAATTCCTCCGATCGAATGCATAACTTTTAAACGCAAAGCATATATTAATATCTTTTAAAAAAATAGTAGTAATAGTAATAGGGACTGTTAGTATGTGGATAACCCTAATTTATGAGCGAAAAGACAGCCTATCCACATGTGGACAGACTGTGCTTAAGTAGTGTCAAGTTATACACAGCACACCGTATTACCGGGGATAATATTTTTAGCCCTTTAAGGTAGTATGAATTTCTTTTAGCTGTTGTTGAAACTGAGGGTCAGAATCCAGCAGCCTAGAAATTTTTTCATGAGCATGAATGACTGTCGTATGATCGCGGCCACCAAATTCTTCACCGATTTTTGGCAAAGAAAAGTCAGTAAGCTCTCTAGACAAATACATAGCAATTTGACGAGGGTAGGCAACGGATTTTGTTCGTTTTTTTGCTTTAAAATCTTCTAGTCTTATATTAAAATACTCACCAACAACACGTTGAATTTCCGCGATTGTAATAACCTTAGGCTTAGAACTTGGAATAATATTTTTTAGAGCTTCTGCAGCTAAATCTGCATTAATATCTTTATTTATCAAGGATGAATAAGCAACAACTCGAATAAGTGCACCCTCTAATTCACGAATATTAGAGTCAATTTGATTTGCAATATAAAGCATGGCTTCATTGGGGATATCAAGTCCCTCAGCTTTGGCTTTTTTACGTAAAATAGCAATTCTTGTCTCTAAATCAGGTGGGGTAATATCCGTAATTAAGCCCCACTCGAATCGAGATCTTAACCGGTCCTCAAGAGTCGGGATTTCCTTTGGAGGACGATCACTCGAGATAACAATTTGCTTGCTTTCTTCATGCAAAGTATTAAATGTATGGAAAAACTCTTCTTGTGTTTGTTCTTTTCCAGCTAAAAATTGAATATCGTCAATTAAAAGGACATCGACACTTCTATATTTATTGCGAAAATCCACTGCTTTGTTATCGCGAATTGAATTAATGAATTCATTCGTGAATTTCTCTGAAGAGAGGTAAACGACTTTAGCAGAGGGGTTTTGTTCAAGAACATAGTGACCAATGGCATGCATTAAGTGAGTTTTTCCTAACCCAACTCCACCATAAATGAATAAAGGATTATAAGCTTTTGCAGGAGCTTCAGCTACAGCTAAACTTGCTGCGTGGGCAAAACGGTTGCCAGAACCAATAACAAATGTATCAAAGGTATATTTCGAATTAAGCATATTTTGCAATAGATCATGTGTCTCGCCATTTTTACCAGTCTTTTTTGGTGGTAGCGGAATATCAAATTCCTCAGGTTCCTGATTTTGAGGGATGATAAACTTTATGCTTAATTCTTCACCAATAATTTCATAAATAACACCAGCAATCAGTTGTGAATACCGACCTTCCAACCAATCTCTAGCAAATTCATTAGGAGCAGTAATAACTAAGGTATCTCCTTGCAAAGTATGTGCTTTAGTTGATTTTAACCATGTATCGAAGCTAGGTTTGCTAATTTTTTTTTCAATTTCTGATAGTGCTTTGTCCCAAAGGCCAGCAATATTCTCCAATACGCTCCCTCCTTTACCATTGTATTTCTATTCTCTCTCTATAAGGTTGAAATCGTGAGGATTTACTCAGTTTTATCATTCCCTGTGCAGAGTGTTGTATCCTAGAGAATGGCTAAATCTTCTTATGGAAATGTCACGAACCCTTTTATCAATTAACTGAGTGGTTAGTAAAGGTGCAAGTTCACTTACTAATGATGCTGGATTTGTTTAAGCTCATCCCAAACGGTGAATTCTACTTGAATTTTGTCATAGTAAGACAATAGATCTCAGTTAAAGTATTAATAGTGAAATCAAAAGCAATGAGGGGTACATTAATTGCTGTTTATTTCGTATCTAAAATTCCCTGAATTTTTCTGTATATATTTTGTAGAGGCAGACATAATAAAGAAAGTGGGTAAATTTTATAAAAATACAGTGTTTTGTATGTGGAAAAACATATAATAAGGAAAGATTTTGTTTTTTGACAATATCCACTGCATGTGGACAAACTTCTACACGGCCTGTTAATTTGTTATCCACAGCATATCCACAATTTGTGGATAACACATATACAAGTAAAAGGTTATTCAGAGTGAAAACACAATAATCATATCAGAATAAGCTACTTGTTGCAATGGTTTTTCTCTTTTATCCACATTTTGAAAGTCTGTGAATAAAAACTTTTCCACAGCTTGTTAGGTTGTGAAAAAGTTGTCAGTATGTGCTGTGGATATATTCACAGAAGTGATTTTTTTATCCACAGGAGCGGAATAATTAAAAAACGAAAAAGAATTTGGGTAGCTATTGACATTTCCGGGCATCCTTCTATATACTTAGAAAGACTGTCTATCACTGAATTTATTTTAATCCTCAGGGAGGTGTCATACATGAAAAGAACGTTTCAACCAAATAAACGTAAAAGAAGCAAAGTACACGGTTTCCGTGCACGCATGAGCACGAAAAACGGACGTAGAGTACTTGCTGCTCGTCGTCTTAAAGGAAGAAAAGTATTGTCTGCCTAGGCCACTGATTTGCTCAGTGGTCTTTTTTCTCATATAGTGAAACTTCTAGAAGTGAGGGGGAAACCTTTCACTTTTGGTTAGTTAAACAAATGAAGTTCATACTTAGTTTTAATTTCCTTTTGTTATGGCAATAGTGGAGCTAGAGGTTTTTTCTTAGTTTGAACAGGATAATACGCATAGTACAGGTGGGTTTAAATTGAAAAAAGAACTTAGATTGAAGAAGAATAAAGAGTTCCAAGAAGTATTTAATAAAGGGACATCCTTTGCAAACCGCCAGTATGTCGTTTATGTTTTACCGAAGAAAGATCAAGAAGTTTTTCGGGTAGGGCTATCTGTTAGTAAAAAAGTAGGCAAGGCAGTCACAAGAAATCAGATTAAACGATATATCCGTCAAGTGTTTTTAGAGCTTAAGGATGAGGTTGTAAAAGGAAACGACTATATTATTATCGCCAGAAAACCGGCGGCCAATATGAATTTTCATGAAACCAAAAAAAGCTTAAATCATGTTTTATCTCGTGCCAAAGTTTTGAAAAGAAAAAAGATTGGTTATACCAAAACTTTTAAGTGAGGCTCTTTATATATATTGTAGTTATTGAATTTAATCGTTTTAGGAATCTTTTTTTTGGTAGGGATTTTATCAAAAAAATGTGAAAAGATGCCCTGGAATTTATTTTCTTGCAGCAAATATGTTGTCGTGAAAAGTAAGATTCTTCACTAAAATAGTTAAAAGAAAATATTTCAGCTTTTTTCTCGTTAGAAATGGTACAATATTATGGATTAGCGTTTCATTTTTTTTGTAAATTAAACGCTACATATTAATAGGTAAATTGGAAGAGTAGGGAGGAAATTCAAGGTGAAAAAGAAATTATTAACCTTGATAGTACTGATAGGTGTAATGACACTTTTAGCAGGTTGTACTGAATACAACCAGCCGATTACGCCTGAAAGTGAAGGAGTATGGAATGAATATTTCGTTTATCCACTATCTTGGCTAATTACAACATTTGCTGACATCTTTGGTGGAAGTTATGGATGGGCAATTGTCGTAGTAACTATTATAATTCGCTTAGTAATTTTACCGTTAATGGTCAAACAAACGAAAAATGCTAAGGCAATGCAAGGTCTAAATCCTGAAATGAAAAAGCTTCGTGAAAAATATAGTTCTAAAGATGCCCAAACTCAACAGAAACTACAACAAGAGACGATGGCATTATTCTCAAAACATGGTGTCAATCCTCTAGCCGGATGTTTTCCGCTGATTATCCAAATGCCAATTTTAATTGGGTTTTATCATGCGATTGTCCGTACAGAAAAAATTGCTGAAGACAGCTTCCTATGGTTTGATTTAGGACAAGCAGATCCATTCTACATTTTACCTTTAGTGGCAGGTCTGACGACGTTCATTCAACAAAAGATGATGAGTGCAGGAACGATGAATCAAAATCCACAAATGGCCATGATGATTTGGATTATGCCCATTATGATTATTATATTTGCTATTAATTTCCCTGCAGCGCTATCCCTATATTGGGTTGTAGGAAATATTTTTATGATTGTTTCTACTTATTTTATTAAAGGTCCTGAACTACGAGGAAAAGCGGAAGTTAGTTCATCGGGAGGTACGAAAAAGTGAAACAAGTAACGGCTACTGGACAGTCTGTTCACCAGGCGGTAGCGTCAGCTTTAGCCCAGTTACACATCACAGAAGATCAAGCAGATATATCGATTATCGATCAGGGGAAAAAAGCGATACTCGGCCTTTTTGGTGGAAAGCCTGCAACTGTATTAGTAAAGAAGAAACAAAGTGTAATAGAAGATGTAACAGAGTATTTACTAGATGTAACCAATAAAATTGGGGTTTTTCCGGACATAAATGTTATTCAAGATGGAAAAACATATTATTTTCAATTGTCTGGAGAGAAACTGGCCCTGATTATTGGAAAACGAGGTCAAACTTTAAATGCTCTTCAGTATTTAGCTCAACTTGTCGCTAATCAGGCTAGTGAACAATACGTAACAGTTATCGTTGATGCAGAGAAGTATCGAGAGAGAAGAAAAGAAACACTTTATCAATTGGCTGGGCGCTTAGCTCAAAAGTCATTAGCCACTAAGAAAATTGTTAAATTGGAGCCAATGCCTTCATATGAAAGGAAGATTATTCACGCAGCTCTTTCAAAGATAGAGAATGTGAGAACATACTCTGAAGGAAATGAACCGAATCGGTACATTGTAATTGCTCCAAATAAATGAAAAGAGCCTTTAAGTTTATATAAACTTAAAGGCTCTTTTCATATCTATAATTTATTTTACACATTAGGCTGTTTTCGCAAAGTTTGTTGCTTTTTGCACCAGTCTATAAACGGTGATATAGCTTTGTTTCGGGCATCATTTCGTCTATTTTTGATGGAAACAACAATGAAATGGGCGATTTAATCAAAAATCAGGTGATTTAGCCACAATGTATACGAAAAGAGCCATACCAAAAGAAACATTTATTAAAAGTAGTATCTTTTCAATTGTAAGCTGGTTTTAGTATATAGCTCCAGAGCCCTCACATTTTCTTCTAATGAAAAAGTGAAATGATTGGTAGAAACCTTGAAGGTGGAGTTTTATTGTTATTCACATGTGGATAAGTTAGAATATAAGGAGCAAAAAGAGGGATTGTGGACAAATCTCACTTAACTATACGCACTATATGGAGTGTGTTATTCTAATGTTTTGGGAAAATATGATGATTCAATTGATTTATATATAGTAAAAATCTGAAAGAGGTGAACAAACATGGAATTTGATACGATTGCTGCAATTTCGACTCCAATGGGAGAAGGGGCAATTGCGATTGTTCGCTTAAGTGGAGACGAGGCATTTTCAATTGCCGATAAAATTTTCCGTAAACCTAATGGGAAAAAGCTATCTTCTCTTTCTACACACACCATTCATTATGGTCATATCATCGATCCAAAAGAAGACTCTATAATTGAAGAAGTAATGGTTTCAATTATGAGAGGACCTAAGACGTTTACTAGAGAAGATGTTATTGAAATTAACTGTCACGGGGGATTAGTATCTGTTAATCGTGTGTTAAGAGTAATACTTACAAATGGAGCAAGATTAGCAGAGCCAGGAGAATTTACAAAGAGAGCCTTTTTAAATGGACGAATTGACTTGTCACAAGCAGAGGCGGTCATGGATTTAATTCGGGCTAAAACGGATCGAGCAATGAACGTGGCGATCAATCAAATGGAGGGTCGTCTTTCAAGACTTATTCAAAGACTTCGACAAGAAATCCTTGAAACTCTTGCTCATGTTGAGGTGAATATTGATTATCCAGAATATGATGACGTTGAAGAAATGACGCATAGTATTCTTTTGGAAAAATCACGTTCCATTAGAGCAGAAATTGAGAAATTACTTCAAACATCGGAACAAGGAAAGATTTTAAGGGAAGGACTTTCTACTGTGATTATAGGACGACCAAATGTCGGGAAGTCTTCTCTATTGAATAGTCTAGTTCAAGAAAATAAAGCAATTGTCACTGATATCCCTGGTACCACTCGAGATGTAATAGAGGAGTATGTGAATGTACGAGGTGTTCCCCTTCGTTTAGTCGATACTGCGGGTATTCGGGAAACCGAGGATATTGTCGAAAGAATAGGTGTTGAACGTTCAAGACAAGTTCTCAAGGAAGCAGATTTAATATTATTGGTACTAAATTACTCCGATGAATTAACTATTGAAGATGAAAAGATTTTTCAAGCAGTTGAAGGTATGGATGTAATCGTAATTGTAAACAAAACAGATTTAGACCAAAGAATCGATTTAAACCAAGTTCAGAAGCTTGCTCATCAACATAAGCTCATCACCACGTCATTACTAGAAGATTCAGGAGTGGATGAATTAGAAGAAAGTATAGCAGCATTATTTTTTGAAGGTGCACTGGAATCAAGCGATTTGACCTATGTCTCTAATAGTCGACATATAGCTCTTCTTCATCAAGCTAACCAATCAATTGAAGAGGCCATTACCGGAGTGGAAATGGGAACCCCAATCGATATTGCACAAATTGATTTAACTAGAACTTGGGAACTACTAGGAGAAATAATAGGGGAAAGTGTTCACGAGAGCCTAATCGACCAACTATTCTCCCAATTCTGCCTCGGGAAATAAGAAAAGCGGAAGTGGCTGCTCAGGGACGGCAGGCATCTGTCAGAACACGAAGTGAAGCCTGATTCACGAAGAGTGCTGACAAATGCCCGAGTCCCTAGCCACCGAAGCTGGACAAAGAAAAGCGGAAGTGGCTGCTCAGGGGCGTCAGGCAAATGACGCAGCCCGCCGGAAATCTAGATTTCCGGCGGGCTGTGGCAATTGTCCCGAGCCCCAAGCCACAATAGCTAGACAAAGAAAAGCGGGTTCGAGATCTACGACTATAAACAGAGGTGCACCCTTCCCATCTGATGTCGGTTCTAGTTTTATAGAAAATGCGATCTTTTTCTTGTGATGCGGATGCCTCCGCTAAATGAAAAATCTAAAACAAATCGAAATTGGATTGTTATTAATTCAATATACAAACATGAATAAACAACGGAATCAGGTAAAAGGAGGATGAACTATGCATCAATATGAAGCTGGTAATTATGATGTTATTGTGATCGGAGCTGGGCATGCTGGTGTTGAAGCTGGTTTAGGTGCTGCTAGAGTAGGCGCTAAAACATTGATGATTACCATTAATTTAGACATGGTTGCCTTTATGCCATGTAATCCATCAGTAGGGGGACCTGCAAAAGGAATTGTCGTTCGAGAGCTTGATGCCTTGGGTGGAGAAATGGGTAAAAATATCGATAAAACTCATGTTCAAATGAGAATGCTCAACACTGGAAAAGGTCCAGCAGTTCGTGCATTACGTGCTCAAGCAGATAAGTTTGCTTATCAACATGAAATGAAAAAAACACTTGAGAACGAGAAGAATTTAACACTTATTCAAGGAATGGTTGAGCATTTATTGGTAGAAGACGATCAATGCAGCGGTGTCGTAACACAGACAGGAGCGGTATATCGAGCAAAATCTGTGGTAATTACCACGGGTACTTTCTTAAGAGGGGAAATTATTTTAGGAGAACTGAAATATTCAAGTGGTCCTAATAATCAACAGCCTTCCATTAAATTATCAGAGCACCTAGAAGAGCTAGGATTTGATCTAGTTCGATTTAAAACTGGGACTCCCCCTCGTGTTAATAGCTCATCCATTGATTATAGCAAAACAGAAATTCAGCCTGGGGACGATGTACCTCGTGCATTTAGCTACGAGACAACAAAGTATATTACCGACCAATTACCATGTTGGCTAACCTATACAAATGAAGAAACACATCAATTAATTGATAATAACTTGCACCGATCTCCCATGTATTCTGGGATGATAAAAGGAACAGGTCCTCGGTACTGTCCTTCCATTGAAGATAAAGTAGTTCGTTTTAATGATAAGCCACGTCATCAAATTTTCTTAGAACCTGAAGGCAGACACACACAGGAAGTATATGTACAAGGACTATCGACTAGTCTTCCAGAAGATGTTCAACAAAGCATATTAAAAACGATTCCAGGGTTAGAGAATGTTCAAATGATGAGAGCAGGTTATGCAATAGAGTACGATGCGATTGTTCCTACTCAGTTATGGCCAACGCTAGAAACGAAAAAAGTGAGAGGCTTATATACAGCAGGACAGATTAACGGAACCTCTGGATATGAAGAAGCAGCGGGTCAAGGTATCATTGCGGGAATTAATGCTGGTAGAAAAGCGCTAAATCAAGAGGAATTGATTTTGAGTCGCTCAGATGCTTATATTGGTGTATTAATTGATGATTTGGTAACAAAAGGAACGAATGAACCCTATCGTTTACTAACATCTCGTGCCGAATACCGTTTATTGCTCCGTCATGACAATGCCGATTTACGTTTAACAGAAATCGGACGAAAGATTGGGATGATCTCAGAAGATCGCTATAATCGTTTTGTTGAAAAGAAGAAACAAATTGAGCAAGAAAAAGCTCGACTTAAAACGATTATATTGAAACCAAATGAACAAACTCAACAGTTAATTCGTGAAGCTGGCGGTAGTGAATTGAAAGACGGAATTAGAGCAGCCGATTTATTGAAGCGGCCTGAGATGAACTATTCTCATATTCACGAATTAGCTCCTGCGGATAAAATGCTTTCCGATGAAGTGACGGAGCAGGTAGAAATACAAGTGAAATACGAAGGTTATATTGAAAAGTCACTGCAACAAGTAGATCGTATGAAAAAAATGGAATCTAAGAAAATCCCGGAAAATATGGATTATTCGGTAATTAATGGTTTAGCTTCAGAGGCTCGCCAAAAATTACAAGAAGTTCGTCCACTTTCAATTGCACAAGCATCTCGAATCGCGGGCGTAAACCCAGCAGATGTTTCTATTTTACTTGTATACATCGAACAAGGAAAAATTGCACGTGTATCATCTGATAAATAAGCTGGAAGGGTTGAAAAAATGAATATTAGCCAATTTCAAGAGAGTCTTAGTGAGAAAGGGATTTCCCTTTCTGCTAAGCAGATTTCTCAGTTTGAGAAATACTATGAACTCCTAGTTGAGTGGAATAATAAAATGAATTTGACAGCCATTACTGATAAGGAAGAAGTCTATTTGAAACATTTTTTTGATTCCATCTCAGCTTCCTTTTACGTGGATTTAACGCGTGAATTACATATTTGTGATGTAGGGGCTGGGGCTGGTTTTCCAAGCATACCATTGCAAATCTGTTTTCCAAATTTACATGTATCAATTGTGGATTCTCTCAATAAACGTATTTCCTTTTTAGAACATTTAGCTAAAGAGCTTCAATTAGAAAATACGAGCTTTTATCATGATCGAGCTGAACTCTTTGGTAGAAATCCTGATCATCGTGAAAAGTATGATTTGGTGACTGCCCGTGCGGTCGCACGTATGTCTGTATTAAGCGAACTTTGCTTACCGCTTGTTAAAGTGGGAGGTGCTTTTGTAGCAATGAAAGGTGCAGCAGCAGAAGAAGAATTACAAATAGGAAAAAAAGCGATTTCTCTTCTAGGAGGAAAAGTAGAAAAAATCCATTCTTTTCAACTACCAGAAGAAAATAGTGATCGACACATTCTTATTATCAAAAAGGAAAAAGAAACACCAAAAAAATATCCCCGTAAACCAGGGACCCCCAATAAGCTTCCATTAGAATAATGTTTCATGTGAAACATAAAAAGATAGCAAAGAAAAGTCGATGATAAAAGAAGGAACTAAAAAAAAGATAGAGAATATTTAACAAGGGAGTTTCCTAAAGGTGGTGTAGGAAAAATGAAGCATCCTTTCTCTCGGTTGTTTGGTTTTGGAGATAAGGACCAAGAACTATCAATAGAATCAGAAAACGAGGTTAGTGTAGAAAGTGTAGAAAAGGAAGAAATTAAAAAAATTCCTATCACTCAAATTGTACCAAATCGTTTTCAACCTAGAACGGTTTTTGACAACAATAAAATTGATGAGTTAGCGAGAACTATTCACACTCATGGTATTATCCAACCTATAGTGGTACGAGAGTATAAAAAAGATCACTTTGAATTGATTGCAGGTGAACGTCGCTGGAGAGCAGTACAAACATTGGGTTGGGAGTCTGTTCCCGCGATAATAAAAAATTTAAATGATACTGAAACAGCGTCTGTTGCGCTTATTGAAAATTTGCAGCGAGAAGAGCTCTCTCCTATTGAGGAAGCTATGGCGTATGGGAAATTATTAGAACTTCATAATTTAACACAAGAAGCATTAGCGCAGAGACTTGGGAAAGGACAATCAACTGTAGCAAACAAATTACGTTTATTGAAATTGCCAGATGAAATCCAAGAAGCGTTACTACAAAAGAAAATTACCGAAAGACATGCTAGAGCACTTATTCCCTTAAAAAATCCTGTAAAACAAATTTCCCTCGTCGCAGAGATTATTGATAGAGGCTTAAATGTTAAACAAACTGAAGAGCGAGTCACTCGACTTCTTGAAGGTTCTGGTAAAAAGCCAAAACCACGTCGAAAAGCATTTAGCAAAGATATGAGAATTGCTGTTAATACAATAAGACAATCCCTTTCAATGGTGTCAGATAGTGGAATTAACTTGAAGTCTGAAGAAGAAGAGCATGAGGATTTTTATCAGATTACAATAAAAATCCCTAAGAAAAAGTAGACCAGTTGAATATATGGAAAAAGTGAGAAGCCAAATGCCATGTGTTTAGCTTCTCATTTTTTCTTTGTGTCCAATTTTTTTCACCAAAGTCCTTTCGATCGTAGGAGTTTATTCAGTGACGAAAGGTATCCATAATTGGAAATTGTATTTTTTTTGAATTTAACGGCAATATAATGATAAACTTTGATAAAATAGATTACATGAATTTAATTTTACTAGGAAGCTAAAGGTAGGTGAACTCCTTGGGTAGAATAATTACGATTGCCAACCAAAAAGGTGGTGTAGGTAAAACAACAACATCCGTTAATTTAGGAGCTTGTTTAGCCTATATTGGAAAAAAAGTTTTACTTGTTGATATCGACCCGCAAGGAAATGCGACAAGTGGTGTAGGAATTGAAAAAGGTGGCGTCTCAAACTGTATTTACGATGTACTTGTTGATGATGCGAAAGTCAAAGATATTATTTTATCAACAGCCGTTGAGAACCTAGACACCGTTCCAGCAACGATATCCCTTGCAGGTGCGGAAATTGAATTGGTCCCTACTATTTCTAGAGAAGTTCGCTTGAAGAGAGCACTAGAACCGGTGAAAGATCAATATGATTTTATAATTATAGATTGTCCACCTTCTTTAGGCCTCTTAACGATCAATGCTCTAACCGCGTCAGATGCGGTAATCATCCCTGTTCAATGTGAATACTACGCTCTAGAGGGCTTGAGTCAATTGTTAAGCACTGTCCGCCTTGTGCAAAAGCATTTAAATAAAAACTTAATGATCGATGGAGTTTTATTAACAATGCTCGATGCTAGAACAAACTTAGGAATTCAAGTCATAGAAGAAGTGAAAAAATATTTTCAGGACAAAGTTTATCGAACAATTATTCCTAGAAATGTCCGCTTAAGTGAAGCACCAAGTCATGGAGAGCCAATTATTATTTATGATGCGAAATCTAAAGGTGCAGAAGTCTATTTAGAATTGGCAAAGGAAGTGGTCGGAAATGGCTAAAGGACTTGGTAAAGGTATTGATGCCCTCTTCTCGCATGTCGATAAAATGGAAGAAACGATTCAAGACTTAAAGATTAATACCCTACGTCCCAATCCCTATCAACCTAGGAAAGTTTTTCAGCCAGAAGCCATAGAAGAGTTAAAAGATTCTATTTTAGAACATGGAATTTTACAGCCTTTAATTGTACGTAAGAGCATTAAGGGATATGAAATCGTTGTAGGAGAAAGACGATATAAAGCAGCAAAATTGGCTAAACTTAAAACTGTACCTGCTGTTGTAAGAGAGCTATCAGATCAACAAATGATGGAGTTAGCTGTACTGGAGAACCTTCAGAGAGAGGATTTATCTCCTATTGAAGAAGGAGCAGCGTATCAGCTATTAATCGAAAAACTAGGCCTAACACAAGAGGAATTAGCAAAAAGGTTGGGTAAAAGTAGGCCTCATATCGCCAATCATATTCGCTTGCTTTCTCTTCCATTACCTATTCAACAGTACATCTCTGAAGGGATTATTACTATGGGTCATGGACGGGCATTACTAGGATTAAAAAACAAAGATAATCTACAAAACGTCGTGAACAAAGTAGTGAACGAAAATTTAAATGTTCGCCAACTCGAAACCCTAATTCAGGAGTTAAATGAGAGTGTTTCACGTGAAACAAAAAAATCCACACCTAAAAAAGATGTATTTATGAAAGAGAAAGAAAGTTATTTACGAGAGCGGTTTGGGACGACGGTTACCATTAGACAATCAAAGAAAAAAGGGAAAATTGAAATTGAGTTCTTTTCTAAAGATGATTTAGAGAGAATTCTTTCATTAATTCAACCAAGCGAGGAAGAATAATATACCATCTTTTTGATGGTGTATTTTTTTCTACTGTCTAATTTTTATTTGTTTTTTTTTGTTATTTCTTACTTATATAAGAGGCTGTTTTCGCAAAGTTTGTTGCTTTTCGTATCAGTTGATCATTTATGATATAGCTTTATATCGGGCATCATTTCGTTTATTTTTGATGGAAATCAACAATAAAATGGAGGATTAAGTCAAACATCAAATGAAATAGCCACAACGTATATGAAAAGAGCCTTTTAATAAGAATTTACAGTAAATTGTAGTAGAAAGAGGATAAAGATAATGGCGTTAATTGGTACAATTGTGAATGCGTTTTCGATCATACTCGCTGCACTACTAGGAAAATTATTTCATCGAATTCCTGATGAAGTGAAAGGGATTGTGATGCAAGCAATAAGTTTAGTGATTATAGTTCTAGGTTTACAAATGGGATTTAAAAGTGAAAATTATTTAATTGTCATCATTAGTGTTGTATTAGGTGCTGTTATTGGTGAATGGCTTGCTCTTGAAAAGAAGCTTAATTATGTAGGAAAATATATTGAAAGAAAAATAGGAAGTAATTCTACTTCTTCTATCTCACAAGGGTTTGTAACGGCTACATTAATTTTTGTTATTGGAGCAATGGCTGTGTTAGGAGCACTAGATAGCGGCTTAAGAGGAGATCATGATATTTTATATACCAAGTCAATTATTGATGGATTTACAGCCCTAATTTTAACGACTACACTCGGCATTGGCGTTATCTTCTCGGCCATTCCAGTATTTTTATATCAGGGAGCAATTGCTTTATTTGCTACCCAAATTTCTTCTTTTATTCCCGACCCTATTATGGAACAATTTATCATAGAAATGACATCAACAGGGGGAATTATGATTTTTGCCATCGGATTGAATATGTTAGGAGTAACTACAATTCGAGTAGCAAATTTATTACCTAGTATCGCAGTGGTGGCCATGATTGTTGGAATATTAAATGTGATCCCTGTTTAAAAAGCACACCCATGGGCTGTGCTTTTTCACAGAATAAAAGAATAAACATATATGCTGTTAGATTTATGCCCAGTTCTAGGAGACTTTTAGTATTCTTAATAGGTTTTTTCCTGCGTCTTTCCTTCTGAGTAAATACTTGCCCAAGTTTGTTTTGGTGTATAGGTATGACTGACTTGATAAATCCCATGGGAAATGATCTTCGCCATTTTCAATACTAAGTTTAACCGGGTGTTTTGTAGGACAAAGAATTCCATAAATCCACTTACATTTACAATACCGGTAATATGCATATCCCCAACTTCAGGAAGCTCTTTATTGACACCTGCACCTGGCTTAACAGGCCCCTTAGCAACTTGGATGGAACCTACGCTTTTTAGTCGGCCTAAACAGGCATCAATTCCAATGATAAAAGGATTAAAGTGTTTTTTGCTTATTTCATTAAGCTTCTCTTCTAAGTTGACTGCATGGATAGGATCCTCTAGCGTACCGTAAAGATGAAAATTCGATAGGTTCTTTTCTTCTAGTAATGAACCGACGAGAGGTCCAAGTGAATCACCTGTTGATCGGTCTGTTCCGATACAAACGAGTACAACTGGACGAGTATGAAAGACAGGAAGCAAAGAATGAAGTTGCATAGAGATTTGAAACGCAGCCCTTTCAGCATCATGCAATATTTTAAATGGTTCCTTTGGTTTTTCAAATATCCCATTTTTTAGATTCATTCAATTCACTCCTTTAATTTAAAGCGTTTCTTATACAATCAAGACTCAATAGTTAAACGGAAAAGGTAATAATAAAAGGCTATTTTCGCAAAGTTTGTTGCTTTTCGAATCAGTCTGTAAACGGTGATATAGCTTTGACCCGAGCCGCAAGCCACAGCAGCTAGATCACGAAAAGCGGAAGTGGCTGCCCTGCGGCGTCAGGCAAATGAAAAACTCGGAGGTGATGCCTGCATCGCTGGAGGGTTATTCATTTGACCCCGAGCCGCAAGCCACAGCAGCTAGATCTGTCTATTTTTAATGGAAATCAACAGTGAAATGGGCAATTTAATCAAAAATCAGATGAAATAGCCACAATGTATACGAAAAGAGCCTTAGCTTAAGAAATAAGATTAGTTTGAGTAGTATCAGTATACGGAGAAAAGAATGTTTCTATACATAGTTCACAGAATTTTGCAAAATAATAACAAGTTAGTTGAAAGTACTTCTTTTCTTTTCCTTTTTTGAAGTTGTATTAAGAATAAAACCTAAAAAAATTTGATTATTTGGATAAAGAACGGTTATGTTTCTATTCAATTAGGAAGATTATTGTTAAGATAAGAAAGTAATTCTTTCATAAGGAGAGAATGGTTTTATGCAAATGGTTGAGACATTTTACTTGGGTATCCAAGATATACTGTCTAATAAAATTTTTTGGTTGGATTTAGCTAAAAGTGGCATAAAGATTATTTCTATATTTTTCGTCACTTCTATTGCAATACGCTTTGGAAAAAAGACGCTTCAAAATGTATTTAAAGTTCGATCGAAAACACCAATTCGGGTATCAGAACGACGTCAAAGTACCCTCCTAAGGTTACTCGAAAATGTACTAACATATGCTGTTTATTTCATAGCTTTTATGGCACTTTTATCAATCTTTGGCATTGATGTTCGTGCGTTAATAGCGGGTGCTGGAGTAGTTGGTCTTGCCGTTGGTTTTGGTGCACAAAACTTAGTTCGTGACATTATTACTGGATTCTTTATTATCTTCGAGGATCAATTCTCTGTTGGTGATTATATTCGTATTGGGACCCATGAAGGATTCGTGGAGGAAATAGGGATTCGAACAACGAAAATTAAAAGTTGGACGGGTGAACTTCACATAATTCCAAACGGGAACATAAATGAAGTAACAAATTACTCTATTCATAATAGTGTTGCGGTTGTTGATGTAAGCGTTGCTTATGAAGAAAACATAGAACAAGCGGAATCGGTGATTCTTGAGTTACTAGCCGAAATGCCTGGAAAATATGAAAATTTAATGAAAACGCCAGAACTATTAGGTGTACAAAATCTAGGAGCATCCGAAGTGGTATTCCGAATTGTGGCAGAAACTACGCCTATGCAACATTGGTCCATGGCGCGCGCGATTCGAAAAGATGTGAAACTTGTACTTGATGTCCACGGTATTGAGATACCGTTCCCTCGTCTTGTAATGTACTCCCGCCAAGAGGAAGAAGGAAAGCAAAAGCAGTTAGTAAAAGAGTGAAGGAGATTTCAATATGGAACAAAAAGAATTCCAACTTCATGATGTAGTAGAAATGAAAAAGGCACATCCCTGTGGTGAAAATGCTTGGGAAATCATACGAATGGGAATGGACGTCCGGATTAAATGTGAAGGCTGTGGACATAGTGTGTTAATCCCAAGAAAAGAGTTTTCAAGAAAAATGAAAAAAATACTCAAAAAACATGAAGAAATCTAAAATTAAAAGGCACCGTGATGCGGTGTCTTTTAATTATATAACAGATTAACTGTTCTTAAAAAATAACTTATATTAATAATATAAGTTATTTTTTGTGAAGTGTACAACAATATTTCATACTATATGTTGAGATTCGTTGAGACGTATTAGTTAAGTTTTTACAAAATCTGGTTAGATTTAAGCGTGTACTACTGACAAGTCTTGCCTTGCTCGGTTAGACTTGTATTTTCACTTCTTTCTCTCTATAATTGTGAAAGGTTTACATGAAGAAAATTCCTAATGGAATAGATATAATAATGAGGAGTGACCGAGATGGCTTTAACAGCAGGTATTGTAGGTCTACCAAATGTAGGAAAGTCTACGCTTTTTAATGCAATTACAAAAGCTGGAGCAGAATCAGCAAACTATCCTTTCTGCACAATAGATCCAAATGTAGGTATTGTAGAAGTTCCGGATCATCGTTTAGATAAATTAACAGAGCTAGTAGTACCCAAAAAGACAGTCCCAACTGCTTTTGAATTTACTGATATTGCGGGAATAGTAAAAGGTGCGAGTAAGGGCGAGGGATTAGGAAATAAGTTCCTATCTCATATTCGTCAAGTAGATGCTATTTGCCAGGTAGTTCGTTGCTTTGCGGATGATAATATTACCCATGTATCTGGTAAAGTCGATCCGATTGACGATATTGAAGTCATTAATCTAGAACTAATACTAGCAGATTTAGAAACGGTAGAAAAAAGAATAGTTCGTGTTCAAAAGTTAGCGAAGCAAAAAGATAAAGAGGCTGCATTTGAATATGAAATTTTGGAGAAATTGAAAGAAGCATTTGAAAATGAAAAGCCAGCGAGAACGGTTGAATTCACTGAGGAACAAATGAAAACAGCCAAAGGCTTGCATCTACTAACAATTAAGCCTGTTCTATATGTAGCTAATGTAAGCGAAGATGACATCGCTGACCCATCTGACAATGAGTACGTTCAAAAAGTACGTGCATTTGCTGCAGAAGACAATGCAGAGGTAATTGTTGTATGTGCTAAAATCGAATCTGAAATTGCTGAACTTGATGACGATGAAAAAGCAATGTTTCTTTCAGAGTTAGGAATTGAAGAATCTGGTTTAGATCAACTAATTAGTGCAACATACTCTTTATTAGGCTTAGCAACTTATTTTACTGCAGGTGTACAAGAAGTTCGTGCCTGGACGTTCCGTCATGGAATGAAAGCTCCACAATGTGCAGGAGTAATTCATACGGATTTTGAACGCGGGTTTATTCGTGCAGAAACGGTTTCTTATGACGATCTAGTCCATAATGGGTCTATGACTGCTGCGAAGGAAGCTGGAAAAGTTCGATTAGAAGGAAAAGAATATATCGTAAAAGATGGAGATGTTATTCACTTCCGTTTTAACGTATAAGAAAAAGGTGGCATTTGCCACCTTTTTCTTATGAGGAATTATTGAGAGGTTCCTGCCATGATCCAGCTACAGTGGGTCTGAGGCTCGGGACAAGTGCCAGCCCACTGCGTGAAGCAGGCTTCCCTACGTGTACTGTCATTGTCCTGCCGCCTCAGGCCGACCCACTTCCGCTTTTCTTGTTGCATTACTATTTTCTGTGTGGTATAATTTTTTACTGTGAGTAATAATTTTATTGCTCCTTGCCCTATTGAAGGGCCGCATAGTCCATAAGGAGGTGACTTAAAGATGAGAAAGTATGAATTCATGTACATTATCCGTCCAACTGTTGATGACGAGGCGAAAAAAGCTGTAGTTGAGCGTTTTTCTAACGTTTTGACATCTAATGGAGCGGAAATCATCGAGTCTAAAGATTGGGGTAAACGTCGTTTAGCTTACGAGATTAACGATTTCCGTGATGGTTTCTACCAACTGGTTACTGTTAAATCTGGATCAGAAGCGGTTAACGAATTTGACCGTCTTGCTAAGATCAGCGATGACATTATCCGTCATATCGTAATCAAAGAAGAAGAATAATTCAACCATATTTAATATTAATAGATTTTTTAATGTTTCACGTGAAACATTAATGAAAGGGGTTGATTCTGATGATGAATCGAGTCGTTTTAGTAGGTCGGTTAACGAAGGATCCAGAATTACGCTATACTCCAAGTGGAGCAGCAGTCGCTACATTTACTTTGGCGGTAAACCGTTCTTTCACGAACCAAGCAGGTCAACGTGAGGCAGATTTTATTAACTGTGTCGTTTGGCGTAAGCCAGCAGAAAACGTAGCTAATTTCTTGAAAAAAGGAAGTTTAGCTGGTGTAGATGGACGTGTTCAAACTCGTAATTATGAAGGACAAGATGGCAAACGTGTTTATGTTACGGAGATTGTAGCTGAAAGCGTTCAGTTTCTTGAACCAAAAAATGCGGGTGGAAATACTGAGCAACGTGGAGGAAGTAATTCTTCTTATGGTGGCGGTAGACAAGAAAATCCATTTAAACAGAATCAGAATCAGAATCAACAACCAGACCGCAACAACAATCAAAGCTATACACGCGTAGATGAAGATCCGTTTGCAAATGATGGTCAACCGATTGATATTTCAGATGACGATCTTCCATTCTAAGTTTATGATAGTTGATTGATTTCTAAAAAGTAAAGGAGGTTATTCACATGGCAGGAGCTCGCAGAGGCGGACGTAAGCGTCGTAAGGTGTGTTATTTCACAGCTAATGGAATTATTCACATCGATTATAAAGACGTAGATCTTCTAAAGAAATTTATCTCTGAACGTGGAAAAATTCTTCCACGTCGTGTAACTGGTACGAATGCTAAGTATCAACGTAGACTTACTCGCGCAATTAAACGTGCGCGTACAATGGCACTTTTACCATACGTAACTGGTGAATAAGTATTATTTTAAAAGAGTAGCGAATTCAGTCGCTACTCTTTTTTGTGTTTTTTTATAAGGCTGTTTTCACAAATTTTGTGCATTTTTGTGTCAATATTTAAGCTATGATATAGCTTTGTTTTGAACATCATTTCATTTAATATGTTGTAAATCATCTGTGAGATGGAAGTTTTATTAGAAAATCGAATGAAATAGCCACATGTCTACGGAAAAATATCTTTTAAAAAATATCAATATATATCCTGCAAACTGCAATTTCGTAATAAAGTAGTCATAATTTCTATCAAATTCTACCAAAATTATTTGTGATTTATGATAAAATTGACCTAATACAAATTACATAAGGCAAACTACTTGAAAAGGTGGGACGCAAAGCTACGAGTCTAAAGGTAAACCTATGATCGTCGGGCTGCTATTTTTATAAAAGTAGTGGCTATCTCTTGATCGAGATGGCTTTTTTGAAAGTAAAATGGCTTTTTGTTTAGTTCTAGCAACCTAGTGTTTCACTTAAGGAAGGGGAAAAAATGTGTTTAAATCAATAAAAATAAAATTAATAGCACTTATTTCGTTAGTATTTATTGTAGCAATCGGAGCAATTATCACTTTTGCGGGGTGGCAAACAAAGGTGAAAACGGAGAAAAATGCGGTACAGCAAGCAGAAACTCTTGTAGGGCAGCTTAGTCAAAACATCCAGCTGTTTCTGAAGCAGTATGAACATGGATTAGATCAGTTTGTTTATACGGATACTGTGAAAGCGTTTGCTCAAATTCAAGCAGATGAGAACGTCCGAGGAAATTCTTATGTTGAAGAATTGGCTAAGATTAATGGCGATTTTGAAAACTACTTAGATTTATATGAAGAAGCGCTTCATATCTACGTTGTGACACCAAATAATAAAATAAATAGCGTACCTAAAGTAAATATGAGTGAAGATCAAACTAAATCTGCTTGGTATGTTAATGCAGAGAAAGCAAAAATTCGAGTGGTTTGGGGTGAGCCTTATTACCATGAGAAAAAACAAGAATATATTTTGACCGCTTCAAAAGCGATAACAGTGAATGGAAATGTTGTTGGAGTTGTTGGAATAGATATTAGTCTATCCAAGCTTACAGAAAAAATATCAGCCACGGACATTGGATTTCAAGGGTTTCCTTTTATGCTTTCAGAAACGGGCATTGCTATTATTCATCCTACCAGTCAGGGAGAAGATTTAACTACTCACTCTTTTATCCAAAATCTGTATAAGTCTGAAGGGTTAGCTGGGAAAATGAATTACACACTTGAAGGAGACCAGAAATTAATGGTGTTTGATACGATTCCAGGAACCGGTTGGAAAGTAGGAGCTTCCTATTCAATGGAGGACTTGAAAGCTGTAGCTGATGAAATAGTTCAGTCTATTCTCTGGATTTCGTTAGTCACTTTGGTTGGGTCAATTGGAATCGTCGTACTTGTGTCTCGAACCTTAACAAAGCCTCTCACCCGCTTGAAGAATTCTGTTAACCAGGTAGCGTCGGGAGATTTAACCGAAAGAGTCTTGGTGAAATCAAAGGATGAAATCGGTCTTCTTTCTTCTAGTTTTAATCATATGGTAGACAATATGGAAGAGGTATTGCAACTTGTTAATACATCTGTAAATGATGTGAGAAATTCAGCTGAAAATTTAAGTGGGATATCAGAGGAAACGAATGCCTCTAGTGAGGAAATGGCTCAAGCGGTCATTGAAATTGCAGCAGGGGCATCTAAGTCTGCTGAAGACGCTGAGCTGACCAATCAGCAATCCCTTCGATTAAGCGAGCAAATTAATGAGCTCTCATTGAAGGCACGTAATATGTCCTTGGTTGCAGCAAACGCAGAAAAAACGAATCAAATAGGGAGGGAGCAAATGAATATGCTTCAAGATTCCTATCACTCTTCACAAAATTTGATTGGAGATATGTTTGGTGTTATTAAAGAGTTAGCTGAGAAAGTGACATCTATTGAGCATGTCATTAAAACCATTACAGACATCTCTACACAGACCAACTTGTTAGCTCTAAACGCTAGTATTGAAGCAGCACGAGCAGGTGAACATGGGAAAGGATTTGCTGTTGTAGCGGATGAAGTCAGAAAGCTTGCAGAACAAACCGTTGCAGCAACGGAAGAGGTGAAAATTACGATATCACAAATACAAAAAGGCTCAAACTTAGCTGTAACGAAAATGGATGATACGAAAGAGATTTTTGAGGAACAATTCGGAGTTGTAGAAGGAACTAATCAAGTTTTTGAAAAAATATCGTCATTTATTTTGGAAATTGAAGCGTCTGTTTTGCAAATGGATAGTGAAATTGAACAAGTAGCAGAACAAAAAAGTGAAGTAATAGCTATCGTTCAAACGATGGCCGCTCTTGCAGAAGAGACAGCAGCATCTTGTGAACAAATGAGTGCTTCTACAACAGAACAAGTAAAAGCGATTGGAACTGTTACTTCTTCAGCCGAAGATTTAACTGAATTGAGCCAACTGTTAAAGAAAGCGATTGAGCGGTTTAAATTACAGTAGGGCTGGAAAAAAGTGAATTGGTTCCTTTCGTATGCTTTGTTGCTCTTGTTACAAAGATAAAACAGGCAGTAAGGTTTTCTTGATTGATTTCCTGCTTTTCATCTAGAAATGAAGAGTTTTTCAATAGGAAAGGCTGTTATCGCAAAGATTGTGGCTTTTTGAATTAGTCCCTATTTCGTGATGAAAAGAGATTGTAGTCATACAAGTCGAAGGTTTTATTCTTATTTGAAAATCCACAATCCTTGTATAAAGCTATTCTTCTTTCAATCTTACCTTAATCATGATAGTTTAAAGAGGGTGTCAACTGACATCCTTTTCTATTTATAGAAAACCATCTAAGTGACTTGAAGCCTAGAGGATTCAGGTCTAAAATGGAAACATATTGATTAGAAAGAGAGTGGTTCTTGTTGTATAAAACGAAAGGAATTACTGAGGGTGCTATTTTAATTGCTGCTTTTGTAATTCTTCTGTTTATAACTTTGTATATTCCAATATTAGGAGCGATTACTAGCTTGTTTATGGTTTTACCGTTTATTCTTTATAGCAGTAAATATCCACTAAAATATAGTTTAATGCTCTTGGCTGCTTCAATTGGACTCGCCCTTATTATTGGGAATATCTTAGCATTACCCGTTGCTATTTTTGCTGCGTTTATTGGAATACTGATGGGCTGGCAAATTCAATTAAAGCAACCGAAAATTATGATTTTATTGAGCTCTACCGTGTTATTTTTAATCATCTTTAGTTCTCAATACGTCATTTCTGTATTGTTTTTAGAGATGAATTTTGTTACCGAACTATTTGCTTTGCTAAGTGAATCCATTCAACAGTCCATCAAGTTTATGGAAATGATTGGTCAAACTCCAGATGAAAAAGTAGTCGAAAAAATGAACGAAATGGTTTCTTTAACGAGCACTTTAATTCCGAGCATTTTCGTCCTTGTGTCGGTGATGTCCGTATTTCTTTCAATGTTGATAAACTTTCCAATCGCTAGACGTTTAGGGGTAAATGTGCCAAAATTTCAACCTTTCCGCGAGATGGTGCTACCAAAAAGTATCTTATGGTATTATTTAATCACCCTAATTGTCAGCCTTCTTATTCCATTTGAGAAGGGAAGTTTCAGCTATATGGCATTTATGAATGTATCTTTTATTCTACAGTTCTTATTTTTACTTCAAGGGTTCTCATTCATTTATTTTTGGAGTAGTCTTCAAAAGTGGCCCAAAGCCGTTCCAATTACTTTGACAATTTTTGTGCTAATCTTTGCTCCATTGCTTTATATTATTCGTTTATTAGGTATAATTGATTTAGGTTTTAATTTAAGACAGCGCCTTCAACAAAAATGATTTTAGCCTTTGCTGTAAAAGTATAAGTTTTAGGAGCTGAAAGAATGTTATTGCATTTTAAGAAGCGTATTATTCGCTATCCTATTTATGGATTGATGATGATTACCGCTTTTCTACTATTGGTTGTGGTATTTTACAATTGGTGGTTAGCAGCCGTAGGATTAATTATTTATAGTGCCGTGTTTTTTCTGATCTTATTTGTAGAGAGAAATGATTATCGAGCGACTGAAGAGTATATCTCTACGCTTTCTTATCGAGTAAAACGTGTCGGTGAAGAAGCACTAATGGAAATGCCGATTGGTATTATGCTAATAAGTGATGAGTATTTTATCGAGTGGACAAACCCTTTTGTTGCGGCCTGCTTTCATGAGAACTCCGTTGTGGGACGTTCCCTTTATGATGTGGCTGAGGAATTGGTACCATTAATTAAACAAGAGGTTGAATCCGAAACGATTACTTTAAACAAACGTAAGTACAATGTCATTTTTAAACTAGAAGAAAAACTGTTATACTTTTTCGATATAACAGAGCAAACTGAAATTTCAGAGCGCTACCAAAACGATCGTACAGTTATTTCGATCATCTTTCTGGATAATTATGATGAATTGACCCAAGGAATGGATGACCAAACCCGAAGTAGCATGAATAGTCTTGTGACCTCACTTCTAAATAAATGGGCGAAGAATTCCGGTGTATTTCTAAAACGTATTTCACAAGAGCGGTTTATTGGTGTATTTAATGAGCAGATTTTAAATACATTAGAAGAAGAAAAATTCGCGATTTTAGATGAAATTCGAGAAGAAACCTCGAAGCAACATGTGCCACTAACGTTAAGTATCGGGATTGGAACAGCCGTTTCCTCTTTACCAGAGCTAGGAACCCTCGCACAATCTAGTCTAGACCTCGCACTAGGACGCGGTGGCGACCAAGTTGCGATTAAGCAAGCAAATGGAAAAGTAAAGTTTTTTGGTGGTAAAACGAATCCGATGGAAAAGCGAACTAGGGTAAGAGCACGAGTGATTTCCCACGCACTAAAGGAATTGATTATCGAGAGTGATAAAGTCATCGTGATGGGTCATAAACATCCGGATATGGATGCAATTGGAGCCTCTATAGGGATTCGTAAGGTGGCACAGCTTAATCAACGTGAGGGTTATGTAGTTATTAATAGCACTGATATTGATAATGGGGTAAGAAGGCTTATAGAGGAAGTAAGAGCATATCCAGAGCTGTATTCACGCTTTATTTCATCAGAAGAAGCGTTAGAAATGGCAACGGAAAACACATTATTGGTAATAGTCGATACGCATAAACCATCCCTTGTTATTGATGAAAAGCTGTTAAATCGTGTCGAAAAGAAAATTATCATTGATCATCATCGTCGCGGGGAAGATTTTATTAAAAATCCGTTGCTTGTGTATATGGAGCCCTACGCTTCATCGACAGCTGAACTTGTAACCGAACTATTAGAATATCAACCAAAGCATGAAAAAATCAATATGCTCGAAGCGACGTCTTTGTTGGCAGGAATTATTGTGGATACCAAAAGTTTTACCTTACGTACAGGTTCCCGGACGTTTGATGCAGCCTCCTATTTGCGTGCACAGGGAGCGGATACAGTTTTAGTGCAGAAATTCCTAAAAGAAGATGTTGATACATATATTGCTCGGTCAAAAATCATCGAGACAGTAAATTTTCCGTATGAAGGTATCGCCATTGCCAAAGGAAATGACGATTTATTGTACGACCCCGTTCTTATCGCACAAGCCGCAGATACATTATTGACGATGGATGAAGTTATTGCTTCCTTCGTGATTGGAAAGCGCGGCGAAGAAGTTATGGGTATTAGTGCTCGCTCATTAGGAGATATAAATGTCCAAATTGTCATGGAAAGTTTAAATGGCGGTGGCCATTTAACCAATGCTGCAACACAACTAGATGATATGACAGTAAATCAAGCGGAAAAGTTACTTCTGCAAGCCATTAACGAATATTTTGAAGGGAGAAATGAATAATGAAAGTTATTTTCTTGAAAGATGTAAAAGGTAAAGGGAAAAAAGGAGAAGTGAAAAATGTTGCGGATGGTTACGCGCATAATTTTTTATTGAAACAAGGATTAGCAGCAGAAGCTACAAATGCTGCCATCAGTAAGTTAGAAGGCCAAAAAAACTTACGTAAGAAGAAAGAACAAGAAGAACTAGAAGAAGCAAAACAATTAAAAGAGACACTTGAAAAATTGACTGTTGAAATTAAAACAAAATCAGGTGAAAGTGGTCGTTTATTCGGTTCCATTACGACAAAACAGATTGCTGAAAGACTTCAAAAAGAACACAAAATTAAAATTGATAAGCGTAAAATGGAGCTTGAAGATGCAATTCGTTCTCTAGGATATACGAATGTTCCGGTTAAGTTGTATTCATCTGTAACAGCCACGTTGAAGGTACATGTTACGGAAGAAAGTTAAATTTTCCAAATCTATTTTGGCAAGAACATGGTACAATAGAGTACCTGATGAGAAATGTGATCTTCTATAGGTCACATTTTTTCTATGAAAAAGAATCGAATTTCTTCTTCAATAAGAGGAGGTTACTATAGATGAATGAGTTATTTTCTGATCGTGTGCCACCACAGAATATCGAAGCTGAACAAGCGGTGTTGGGGGCTATTTTTCTTGAACCTCAATCCTTAATCCTTGCCTCAGAAATGCTTCTGCCAGAGGACTTTTACCGTGCGTCCCATCAAAAGATTTTTGCGGAGATGCTAAAATTAAATGATGTGGGAAAAGCAGTCGATTTAATTACTGTTACAGAATCGTTATCTACTATAAAAGAGCTTGAGGATGTTGGGGGCGTAAGTTATTTAAGTGAGCTTGCTGGATCAGTTCCGACAGCCGCAAATATTGAATACTATGCACGAATTGTAGAAGAAAAATCGCTTTTACGTCGCTTAATTCGAACGGCAACAAATATCGCTCAAGATGGCTTTTCACGCGAAGATGAGGTTGAAAGCTTATTAAGTGAAGCTGAAAAAAATATTATGGAAGTCGCTCAGCGCAAAAATGCAGGAGCATTTCATGACATAAAAGACGTCTTAGTGAGAACGTATGATAATATCGAAACCTTGCATAACCGAGTTGGAGATGTAACCGGTATTCCGACAGGGTTTCTTGAATTGGATCAGATGACTGCTGGGTTTCAGCGCAATGATTTAATTATTGTCGGGGCTCGACCTTCTGTTGGTAAAACAGCCTTTGCTTTAAATATTGCTCAGAATGTGGCAACAAAGTCTGACGAGAATGTGGCAATTTTTAGTTTAGAGATGGGAGCAGAACAACTCGCTATGCGTATGTTGTGTGCTGAAGGGAATATAGACGCCCAAAGGTTACGTACTGGCGCTCTTAATGATGAAGATTGGCGCAAACTGACGATGGCTATGGGGAGTCTATCTAATTCTGGTATATATATTGATGATACGCCAGGAATTCGAATTAATGAAATTCGTTCGAAATGTCGCCGCCTTGCACAGGAAGCAGGTCTCGGGATGATTTTAATTGATTACTTACAATTAATTCAAGGATCAGGACGTTCAGGAGAAAACCGCCAACAAGAAGTATCTGAAATCTCGCGGGAATTAAAATCATTAGCGCGTGAATTGAAGGTGCCGGTTATTGCGCTTTCTCAGCTATCTCGTGGAGTAGAACAACGTCAAGATAAACGACCAATGATGTCGGATATCCGAGAATCAGGTAGTATAGAGCAAGATGCGGATATCGTGGCTTTTTTGTATCGAGATGACTATTATGATAAAGAATCAGAAGCAAAAAATATCATTGAAATTATCATTGCCAAGCAAAGGAATGGTCCTGTGGGAACGGTTTCGCTTGCGTTTGTAAAAGAATACAATAAATTTGTCAATTTAGAACGAAGATTTGATGATGCAGGAACTCCTCCTGGGGCATAGTAAAAGAGACCGATATAATCGGTCTCTTTTTTCCTTGAGAAGAAAGGGTAATTTAGTAAGTGTTATTATGTCTAGATCTAGGCGTATTTCGAATTTTTAGTTCATTACGAATATAAATGATGTGAGGTATGAACGGTAGCCAATAGAGGAAGGGAGAATGGTGGTTAAAATATCCCTTTAAGAGGAGATTGTTTGAAGGGTGCTAAAAAGGACCTATCAGAGCCAGAC
The DNA here is from genome assembly GCF_037024155.1 of Bacillus sp. 2205SS5-2. Classification (NCBI taxonomy): domain Bacteria; kingdom Bacillati; phylum Bacillota; class Bacilli; order Caryophanales; family Bacillaceae; genus Bacillus; species Bacillus spongicola. Next base: position 31,209 of record NZ_JAYKTS010000022.1, on the reverse strand, counting down.
CCTTATCTTTCTATTTGGTTCCCTTTAATCAGACTGTTTTCCTAAAGTTTGTTGCTTTTCGAGCCAGACTACGGTGAAATAGATTTATTTCAGGGCATTTTTTCGTCTATTTTTGAGGGGAATCACAGCAAAATGGAGGATTCCAGCTGAAATTTGCCAAAGGAGCCCACTTAAAAGTAAATTCATTTGCAAAAATGTATATGGAAATAATTTTCAACAAAAATATTGGTTATAATAGGATATACTTAACGAACAAAAAGTTTCAAAAAATAAATAATGTTCGTGTTTAAGTTGACTTTCTCAAGTTATCACTGTTAAAATGAACTTGTTTGAAAAAAATGGTGAAAAGGACCATTCGGAGGTGCTTACATATGTCATCAGTAGTAGTTGTTGGAACACAATGGGGAGATGAAGGAAAAGGAAAAATTACGGACTTTCTCTCTGAAAATGCAGAAGTCATCGCAAGATATCAAGGTGGAAATAATGCTGGTCATACAATCAAGTTTGACGGTGAAACATATAAACTACATCTCATCCCTTCAGGTATATTCTATAAAGACAAAACATCTGTGATCGGCAACGGTATGGTTGTTGATCCGAAGGCGCTAGTAAAAGAATTAAAATATTTACATGATCGTAATATCTCGACCAAGAACTTACGAATTAGCAATCGAGCTCATGTTATTCTTCCATACCATTTAAAACTTGATGAAGTGGAAGAAGAACGTAAAGGAGCAAATAAAATTGGCACAACTAAAAAAGGAATTGGTCCTGCGTATATGGATAAAGCCGCAAGAGTAGGGATTCGAATTGCTGATCTACTAGATCGTCAATCCTTCGAAGAAAAACTGGCGCGGAACTTAGAAGAAAAAAATCGTTTGTTAGAGCGTTTTTACGATACAACCGGTTTTACAATGGATGAAATTCTAGATGAATATTACGAATATGGTCAACAGATTGCACCTCAAGTTGTAGATACATCAGTTGTGTTAAATGATGCTTTAGATGAAGGACGTCGAGTTTTATTTGAGGGAGCACAAGGTGTGATGTTGGATATTGACCAAGGAACATACCCGTTCGTCACCTCTTCAAATCCTGTCGCAGGTGGAGTCACAATTGGTTCTGGTGTGGGTCCAACGAAAATTAATCATGTGGTCGGTGTTTCTAAAGCCTATACAACTCGTGTTGGTGATGGCCCATTCCCGACAGAGCTTGATAATGAAATTGGTCATAAGATTCGTGAAGTCGGTCGTGAGTATGGCACAACAACCGGTCGCCCACGTCGTGTAGGATGGTTTGATTCAGTGGTCGTTCGACATGCTCGTCGAGTTAGTGGGCTAACCGACCTTTCATTGAATTCGATTGATGTATTAACTGGAATTGAAACATTGAAAATATGTGTTGCTTACCGATACCAGGGCAAAGTAATCGATGAGTTCCCAGCAAACCTAAATATTCTTGCGCAATGTGAGCCAGTTTATGAAGAGCTTCCTGGTTGGACTGAGGATATTACTTCTTGTGAAAATTTACATGAGTTACCTGAGAATGCACGTCACTATTTAGAACGTGTTTCACAATTAACTGGTATTCCACTTTCGATATTCTCAGTAGGTCCAGATCGTTCACAAACAAATGTGGTAAGAAGTGTTTGGAGTTCAAACTAAAAGACTGTTTTCGCAAAGTTTGTGGCTTATCGAATCCGTTTATTTTTGCTGGAAATCAACAGGGAAATGAAAGATTTAATTAAAAATATGATGAACTAGCCACAATGTATACGAAAAGAGCCAACTAAAAAAAGACAAAAAAACGCAAACAACTTAGTTGTTTGCGCTTTTTTTTGCTTTTTTAATTCGCTCATACGTGTTATCGTTACACACAATAAAGAGAGTATCTTGTAGCGATAAAGGTTTATCTGAGGCAGAAGTAAAATCCATTTCATCGTTTACCGCGATAAGGGCCGCTCCTTGTTGAAATAAAAACATGGCTGCTTCTTGATAGGTTTTCCAGGAGGATATAGGCTTTATTTCGTGAATGTTATTGCCGAATTTTTTACTAAGAAGCTGACGAAATATCAAAGTGGCACCTGGATGTAGCGTAGCTTTGGCCATTAAGAGCGAAACGCCATCATTAGACATAATAAAATCATCTACATTGATATGATTAAACGCACTAATATGCTTCTCTTCATTGATTTCAACAACTGTATGAATATTTTTCTGGTATTTAACGGAAATCGATTCAACAGCTGAGGCGATGAGAAGTGTTCTGCCATCCGCTAACATCGGATCCTTAATATTTCCATCCGCAAAAATAGCCACTCGTTTAGATTTAGTGATATTCGCTTTCATCAGCGTATTCTCGTCAGATGGTTCTCCTTGAATGTAGTGAACTTGATCATGATCCATGGGCGTTTCTTTTAGTGTTTCAATGAGAACAATTTCAGCATGTGGTTCATGAGCAAAAATTTCATTGATTGCTTGTTCTGTTTTTTTAGACCAGCCTATGTAAATATAGTGATTGCTTTGCTTATACACGATTTTCCCCTCCATTTTCAACCGTCGAAATGTGTAAATCGCGTCGACGTTTTTCCCAATCAGAAGACCTAAAACACCAATTCCAAAAATAAATAAAAACATGCCTAACCAGCGTCCAATTATCGTTGTTGGATAATAATCACCATAGCCAACGGTTGTAAGGGTCGTCATCGTCCACCACAGACTATCAAATAAAGTTGGAAAGGTTTCTGGTTCCACCCAGTGGATCGTCAGAGTGCCAAAAACGACGACAAGGATCGATAATAGGAGTGCGACACTAAATTCTACTTTGGCAAGATGTTTCCAAAATCGTAATAAAAAATTCAAAGACGTTCCTCCTTTCTGCCCTGCCTCTCTATTTTACCTAAAACTTGAAACTTCTTTCCAGAGAAATCGTATATAATAAGAAAATAAACAGAATATGAATCGTAAAAAATGAAAGGAGTGGCAAATGAAACGACCCATTCTTGAGTATCGTCTAATGAAAAGTCATGAAAATTTTGAACCTCTCTATCATTATGAGCAGATTGAGTTAGAGCAAATCTTAGCAAGAAGAGAATGTGAATTTTTCATTAAAGAAGGTATAACCTATCAGCAAATATCTTCTGCTATAGAAGATGATATTACGATTATTTATGTGAAAAAATATGAAGAAGATCCATTTGAAAATGTAGGAACAGAAGAAGGGATTTTTTTAGAGTATCGTGAGCTAAATAACCGAAAAGATCATCCCTTAATTAAAAAAGAAGTGCATTCATGGCACCTAGAAATTCTTCATGTAATAGGGACGGTCTATCATTATCTTGAGAACATGGAATGGGAACGTGATTCTGCTGAAATTGACGAGGATCGTAGGACATATGTGCTTTATATGAAGCCTACAGGATTTTCACTAACCTAAAAAACTGTAGACACTAACTAAAAGAGGCCTCAGTATAAAGGGGATTTGGTCAGGTAAATCCAATCAATCTGAAAAGGAGGACAGAATTGTGAAAAAAACCAAAAAATTGATGTCAGGTGTCGTTGCCGCTATGACGGTATCCTTAGCAGCTTGTGGATCAGACCTTCCACCTGAGCCGACCGGAACAGATTGTGATGATTGGGACTGGGATGAAGAAACCGGAACGTATTATTGCGATGATGATTCTTCTGCTCATTATCTTGGTTATTATTATGCGGGTAAACTTTTTAAAAACAAATCTAGCCTAAAAAAATCATCAGCTTACAAGTCCTATAGTAAAAGTTATCAATCTGGAATTGGAAGTGGAACAAAGGGTGGTTTTGGTGGTTAGCGAAAGAACAAAATTTTTTTTAACCATTCCAGATTTTTGGCCGGATTTATTTGGTGAAGAATACTCCTTATTAGATATCAAGCTAGAGACAGAGGAGCGGATACGACAAATCCGTACTGCGTCCAAAAGAGTGGGACAGATTTATCGAAAAACCCTTCCTTTACTACAGAATATGGAGGACGATTCCCTTCTTCAACTAGGTATACCAGAGGAAGCGATCCCCTATGTCCGTTTGAACACAAGTCAGTTAATGACCTTAATTGGAAGAATGGATTTTGTTGTTACAGAGAATGATATCAAGCTACTAGAATTTAATACGGATACCCCCACTTTTATGAAAGAAACCTTTCATGTAAATGGACGTGTCTCTGCTTATTTTAAGGAAAGAGATGCAAATGAGGGATTAGAACAGTTACTTATGAAATCTCTGCAAAGGGGAATATTGGAGGCTTGTCAACGGACGGAAACTCTCTCTCCCATAATTGTTTTTACTTCTCATGAGGATCATCCTGAAGATTATTACACAACGAAATACTTACAAGAATTATGTGACCTTCCTTCTCACTTTATTCCCCTCTCTAAGTTAAAAGTCTTAGCTGAGGATATTGTCGACAATGGCAAATTGGTTTTAAAGAGAGGAGCATATACGCCAGATGGCGAGCGGATTGATGTCTTATATCGACCAACGTATCCAATTGAGCATCTGATAGACGACCGAGAAGTAACAACAAAAGAAAGGGTAGGTGTTAAACTTCTACGTTTAGTGGAAGAAGAAATGCTTATCCTATTAAATCCGCCCTCTGCCTTTCTCTTGCAATCAAAAGCTGTTCAAGCTGTGATTTGGGGACTTCATCAAGAAAAACAAGCTTTTTTTTCATTGGAAGAACACGGTTGGATTCAGGACTATTTTTTGCCAACTTATTTAGAGGAAGAACCTTTTTTAGTGAAAAAAGAACAATTCGTGCGCAAACCCGCTTTCGGAAGAGAAGGAGACTCTATCGTAATATTTAATGAGAATGGAAAAAAAGTAGTGGAAGATAAGCAAAAAACCTATACTTCCGCCCTCTCTGTCTTTCAAAAATTTGCAAATCTTCCTCAATATACGATTCAAACAGCCAAAGGAAAAAAGAAAGTACATCTATTATATGGATGCTTTTATGTGCACAATATGCCCATGGCGATTGGTATACGCGCGGGAGGACTTATTACGGATAATCATTCCTATTTCTTGCCGATAGGAATTCAAGACGAAAGGAGATTAACATGACCTATATTTCATTTGAAGCATTTTTAAACTTTTTAGCCCATCTTGGAACAGGATTTGGCCTTATTTTATTAGGTCTACTAGTCTTTTCATTTACAACAAGCTTTTCAGAAAGACAGCTGATAAAAGAGGGGAATCTTGCTGTTGCTTTAAAATTATGGGGGAAAACAATTGGACTTGCGATTATCATTTATACTGTTTGGGCAGGAAGTGTGAATCTTTTAGATGCGTTTATTTGGGGGATAATTGGGATTATTGCTCAAGTAGTTGCGTATTATATCATTGAATATCTCCTAACCCCTAAAACACATTTAGCAAAAAAAGTAGAAGAAGGAAATATTGCTGTCGGATTTAGTTTATTTGCTGCCGGAATCGTCGTAGGAATTATTGTTGCGGCAAGCTTAACGTATTAACAGGCGTATTAATGGAAACGGACTAAAGCAAGGTCTGTTTCTTTTTATTAGGCTCTTTTCGTCTACTTTGTTGCTATCGGAATAAAGAAAAAACAGGCAGTAAGTTTTTTTGACTGATTTCTTACTTTTTATCTAGAAATGGAAGAAGTTTTTATTAGGAAAAGAGCACGAAGTCATACAAATCAGGGGATATATTCCTATTCGAAAAGCCACAACCTTTACGAAAACAGCCTTATATTAGGCTCTTTTCGTCTACTTGGTGGTTAGTTTATCTGATTTTTGATTAAACCTACCAATTCACTGTCGATTTCCATCAAAAATAGACGAAAAGATGACCAGAAGCAAAACTAGATCACCGTTAATAAACTGGTTCGAATAGCAACAAACTTTGTAAAATAGCCTTTTACAGTGTTGAATTTTTAGAGTAGTACCAAAGGAATAGGGAGTAAATTGTCGAAAGTGGTGAATTAATTGAGAAAGCAAAAGATTCATATTATCGGGTCAGTAGGTAGTGGGAAAACGACTTTGGCAAAAACACTTGCTTCTACGCTCGGGACTCCTTATTATGAGTTAGATAATATGGTTTGGAAAAGAAGTAAAATTGGTGGTGATATTCGAAATACAGAAAGAGAAAGAGATCAACAGTTAAATGAAATTGTTGCAACGGACGAATGGATTGTAGAAGGAGCTCACCACGATTGGGTTAAACCAAGCCTTGATCGTGCCGATCGAATCATATTTTTAAATGTCCACGTAACTATAAGAGTGTTTCGTATTATCAAACGGTTTGTGAAGCAAATTCTTCGTTTAGAAAAGGCTAATTACCACCCCTCCTTCCAAATGCTTGTGAAGATGTTCAAGTGGACGATTGATTTTGAAAAGGAAAGAAAAAAAGAAGTGGAAAAATTAATATATCAATATGAAGATAAGGTGATTGTACTAAAAGATAATCGAGGCAAAGAGTTAGATAAAATAAGTAGTTAAGTATGGAACTGGATAGCATAGAGCACCTATCACAAAAAAAATTGCAAAAGTAAGTGAGAAGATTTTACCTTTTTCGACAAATATTTAAAAAAAGTATTGCCATGCTTAATTGTATTGTGTTAATATAAAAAACGTTGCTGAAACACAATAAATATTAAAAAATTAGCTGGATCCATTAGCTCAGTTGGTAGAATAACGAGCAAAGCTTCAAGGTATGAACTACGAGTTGTACTCAGCGAGCCACAACTTGAATAGACTTCCTGAGCTGAGGACACATTTCTTCAGCACATAATCTTCTAGCATACAGCTTGAGCTACATTTAGAATAGGCAATATGAAAGCAGAACGTCGTAGATGCCGTTTTAAAAATAGATAAACTATCATTCTATACCTCATATCGAGAGCCATTAGCTCAGTTGGTAGAGCATCTGACTTTTAATCAGAGGGTCGAAGGTTCGAATCCTTCATGGCTCACTTTTAGCAAGGCCCGTTGGTCAAGCGGTTAAGACACCGCCCTTTCACGGCGGTATCACGGGTTCGATTCCCGTACGGGTCATTAGATTATTTGTTTTTCTAGGTAAGGATATTTATTTTCGCTTCGCGGGGTAATGACATTTATTTTCGCTTCGCGAGGTAATGACATTTATTTTCGCTTCGCGAGGTAATGACATTTATTTTCGCTTCGCGAAAAAAATTTGGTCCGGTAGTTCAGTTGGTTAGAATGCCTGCCTGTCACGCAGGAGGTCGCGGGTTCGAGTCCCGTCCGGACCGCCATCTTTTATACATAAACTTATGGATTTCATGATTTAGTTGACATCAATCGACATAAAGAGTAGAATTCAAAACATCACTTCATATTATATTTATTGAAAGTCCAATCTCATATAAAATGAGAGGATTTCGATAAGCAAGAAGATCAAAGAAACGATTGAGAGAACACCGGAGTGCACTAGGGTGCTTGAGGATATGAACGATTGAGTTGACGAAGAGATTCAAAGATTAGCGAAAGCCGAAACTATTATGGCTCGGTAGCTCAGTTGGTAGAGCACGAAAGAATATGCTCCCAACGATTTAACTTCAAGCGTACAGCTCGAGAAGCATCTAGAGTATCCATCCTGAGAGCTGGATGATGGACAATTATTTTTTTTGAAACATTACATATTATGGCTCGGTAGCTCAGTTGGTAGAGCAATGGACTGAAAATCCATGTGTCGGCGGTTCGATTCCGTCCCGAGCCACTTCCTAAAAAGTACTGCGATGATATTAGCTCTCGTAGTGCTTTTTTTATTTGTCTAAATTTCCAAAAAACGTTGATATAAGTTATTAAATGTCAGTTATTATACATTTATGTTACATCTTGTTGAAATATAACACTTTACCACCTAGACTGTGTTAAATTTATAGAGCAAAAAATATATTATTATAGAATACTAGAACTTTAGATATAGAGAAGATGTTCTTGTCCGTTTAGGGGGAAATAACGTAATGTGGAAAGAGAAAATCTCGATCATGAACGCCAAATTATCCAAACTAAATACAAGTCTCGTAAAAAAATCAATTATTACTGCATTAGCAGTATCTACTTTGACGTTTCATTCAGTAGCTGCAACAAATGGTAATTCTTCTACTTTTGAAACGGTCTACCACGTCTACTTCAGTGATCAATATTTAGGTGTTGTATCTGATCAATCGATGGCTGAAGAGTTGATTGATACTAAAATGGAAGAGCAAGCTAAAAAGTATGATGTTGAAACGGTAAAAATAGCAGAAGAATTAACATACATACCTGAACAAGTGTTTACGAAAAATATAAATAATGCTTCTGTCTTACGAAAAATTTCAGAATCAATTGTGATTCAATCAGAGGCTATTGGTATTCAAATTGATGAGAAAACGGTTGCCTACGTTGAAAGTAGTGAAGAAGCTGACCAAGTCTTAAAAAACATTAAATTGCTTTATGTGTCAGAAGATGAACTAAGTCAATGGGAGCAAGAATCTCAATCTTCTTCTCCTCTACCCGAATTAACGGAAGATGAAACAAGAATTATCGATATTTCTTTTAGTAAAAAAGTTACACACACTGAAACAAACATTGATCCTGCTAAAATTCTATCTGTAGAAGAAGCAGTTGCGTTTCTAACAAAAGGAACGTTAGAAGAGAAAAAGTATCAAGTTCAAGCGGGAGATGTTCTTGGTTCGATTGCAAATGAACATGATCTTTCAACTGCGGAATTACTATCTATAAATCCAGATCTCACAGAGGATTCGGTTTTACAGCTAGATGATACTATAAATGTTACGGTTCATCAGCCGTTTATTTCATTAGCCATAACGAAGGAAATGAAAAACATTGAAACCATTCCATATGAAAAAGAAGTAATAGAAGATGAATCGATGTGGAAAGGCGACACGAAAGTGAAACAAGAAGGAAAAGATGGAGAGAAATCGGTCACTTACGGAGTGACCAGTATTAACGGAATCCAAACGGCAAAGGAAATAACCAAGGAGCAAATAGTGTCAGAGCCTGTTGATTATATTGTCATCAAAGGAACAAAGGTTGTTCCTTCGCGAGGATCTGGAAATTTTGTATGGCCGACAAACGGTGGCTATGTTTCTAGTCATATGGGACCACGATGGGGATCAGTACACAAGGGCATGGACATTGCGAGACCGAGTAATTTAACGATTAAAACGGTTGATAACGGGGTTGTCACGTCTGCTGGATGGGATAGTGGCGGCTACGGTAACAAAGTAGTTGTAGATCATCAAAATGGATTTGTGACAGTGTATGCTCACCTAAGTGCGATACATGTTTCTTCAGGTCAAACTGTTGCTCAAGGGTCTTCTCTTGGTTTAATGGGAGCCACAGGTCAATCAACTGGTGTTCATCTTCATATTGAAGTATATAAAAATGGTGTGTTAGTCAACCCGAAAGACTATCTATAATAAGGCAGTTTTCAATAAGTTTATAGCTTTTTATTAGGCTCTTTTCGTATACATTGCGGCTATTTCATCTGATTTTTGATTAAATGGCCCATTCCCCTGTTGATTTCCATTAAAAATAGACGAAATGATGAACGAAATAAAGCTATAATCTGTGAGAAAGTAGTCTAAATAATAAAATGCCTCTAGCGCTAAGCTTGAGGCATTTTATTTCATATAGAGGGAATTTCTAAAGTATTTCCGAAGAAATGTTATAAAAACAGTGATTTTTCGCTGTTAAAATGGAAAAAGATGAAAACATGTAGGTTACATGATAAATTAGTAGAAAGCAGATTTATTGAACAATTGAGAGAAAGAACATAAAGTGATACTTCGATCAGTGGATGGATTGTCTTCAACCACTACATCACCTGTTAAATTATACAATGGTTTAAAAGAAAAGGTTTAGCAATGAAACAAAGTAGTTGAGAATACTAGTAGAGAGAAGAGGAGTGGGATGAATGGATAAGAAAATATTAGTTGTAGATGACGAAAAGCCAATTGCAGATATTCTTCAATTTAATCTTCAAAAAGAAGGTTATGAGGTCCACTGTGCTTATGACGGGGATGAAGCCGTCACGATGGTAGAAGAAATAAAGCCAGACCTGATCTTATTAGATATTATGCTTCCAAACCGTGATGGTATGGAGGTTTGTCGAGAAGTTCGGAAAAAAAATGATATGCCGATTATTATGCTAACGGCTAAAGACTCTGAAATTGATAAAGTGTTGGGGCTCGAACTTGGAGCCGATGATTATGTAACAAAACCTTTTAGTACAAGGGAATTAATTGCTAGGGTTAAAGCGAATTTGCGACGCCATCAACGTCTTGCTGAGCAACAAATAGAAGAAGAAAAAGGGAATGAAATTGCCGTAGGATCGTTAATTATTCATCCAGATGCCTATGTTGTTTCAAAACGGGGCGAGACGATTGAACTGACTCATAGAGAATTTGAATTGCTTCATTATTTAGCGAAACATATTGGCCAGGTGATGACTCGAGAGCATTTACTACAAACCGTATGGGGATATGATTATTACGGCGATGTTCGTACAGTCGATGTAACCGTTCGTCGATTACGCGAAAAAATAGAAGACAATCCAAGTCATCCAATGTGGATTGTCACTAGAAGAGGAGTAGGCTATTATTTACGCAACCCAGAACAGGAGTAGAAGGTAATGAACAAAGTTGGTTTTTTTCGTTCTATTCAATTAAAGTTTGTTCTTATATATGTATTATTAATTTTCTTAGCCTTGCAAATTATTAGCGTGTATTTTGTACAGGAGTTAGAAGATAACCTACTGACCAATTTTAAAACATCGATTACGGAACGTGTTAATTATCTTGAATTTACGATTCGGGAAGAGATGTTAAAATCGAGGGAAGAAGATTCACCATCGTTAGAACAAGATCTTCGTGCGGTACTAGACGATTTTGCTGATGCTGGAGATATCTCAGAAATTCGAATTGTGGATAATGGTAAGCGAATTATCGCAGCGTCAAACCAGGAAGTTGAGGGTTTCCGGATGACAGATGATGAGGTCAGTCGGACGCTTGCCATTGAAAAAGAAGTCGACATTTTTAAAATTGATAGACAAAATGGAGACCGCCTTCTAGTTTACACCTCCCCCATTTTTGCCGACCAAGAAATGATTGGTGTGATCTACTTAATTGCTAAGGTTGAAACGGTATATAAGCAAATGAGTCAAATCAATGAAATTCTTGCAACAGGAACAGCGATTTCACTAGTTGTGACGGCGATTATTGGTGTCTTTCTTGCTCAAACGATTACAAAGCCTATCTCGGATATGAAGAAGCAGGCGCAAGCGATGACAAAAGGGAATTTTTCTCGAAAAGTAAAAGTGTATGGAAATGATGAAATCGGACAGTTAGCGACTACGTTTAATAGTTTAACGAAACGACTCCAAGAGGCACAAGCCACCACTGAAGGGGAAAGAAGAAAGCTATCTTCAGTTCTTTCTTATATGACGGATGGTGTGATTGCAACTGATAGAAAAGGTCGAGTTATTTTAATCAATGATCCTGCGGCAGAACTGTTAAGTGTTTCGCGTGAAGCCGTTTTATCGCAGTCGATTGTGGCATTATTAGGGCTAGATGAACGATATACATTTGATGGTTTATTAAATGAACAAGATTCGGTGATTTTAGATTATAGTACGGAGGAACATCCGTACATCCTGCGAGCTAATTTTTCCGTTATTCAAAAGGAAACAGGATTTGTTAATGGGTTGATTACCGTTCTCCATGATATTACTGAACAAGAAAAAATCGATATGGAGCGCAGAGAATTCGTTGCCAATGTTTCTCATGAGCTAAGAACGCCACTTACGACTATGCGAAGTTATCTAGAGGCATTAGCTGAGGGAGCATGGAGAGACACAGAGATTGCGCCGCGATTTCTAGACGTCACCCAAACTGAAACCGAGAGAATGATTAGATTAGTCAATGACCTGTTACAATTATCCAAATTAGACAGTCGTGATTACCGAATAAATCAAGATTGGATAAATTTTGTGGAGTTTTTCGATCGTATTATTGATCGTTTTGAATTGTCGAAAGAACAGAATGTCGTCTTTATTCGTGAGTTACCATCTGAAAAAATATTTGTAGAAATTGATCCAGATAAGTTGACTCAGGTAATTGATAATATTATTTCTAATGCTTTGAAGTATTCTCCTGAGGGTGGGACTGTCACATTTAAAGTCAAAAAAGAAGACAGTCAAATTCGGATTAGCGTGTCAGATGAAGGACTAGGCATTCCAAAAGATAACGTAGAAAAAGTATTTGAACGTTTCTACCGAGTAGATAAGGCACGATCTCGTCAAATGGGTGGAACGGGTTTAGGATTAGCCATTGCGAAAGAAATGATTTTGGCGCACGGAGGTAATATTTGGGCGACAAGTAAAGAAGGAAAAGGAACAAAGATTTACTTCACCCTTCCGTATGCCGACGTGCAAGAGGATGACTGGATATGAAGTATGAAACTGTAAAATCAACCGTATTGACGATACTAGTAGTCATGAGTCTGGGTTTAACGTATACAATTTGGACCTATCAGCCTACGTATCAGCCTATTGAAAGCAATGATACCTTTAATATTTCTATTGAAGCTCAAAAAGACTATAACACTTTGATTAAGCCATTTAAGCTTTTGTATCATAAGCGAAATGCAACTTACGGATCTGTCGAAGAAGAAGAACTCGATAAAGTACTTAATGAATTAAAAAAGTGGAATTTATATGATGTTCGAAATGTGAGTGAACAATATAACACGAATGCGTTTTTAGAAAGAATTCATGGTAATGATAAAATTGAGGTTATATTTCCAGATCTTGTTCCATCAGAAATATACAAGAATGTGCTAAAGTTTGAGGATACTGAGTTTCAATCCTTTGATTTTGATCGCATTGTCATTGATATGTCAAAGAGTGATCTTGATACGGCAAATGTATATTTTGTTGATTATAGTAATCAAACACTGTATGAGGCTCGTTTTAATTCAGATGTATTAGCGGATTTTGATCAGAATGTCGTACGGTATGCATTTGGTAATGATCGTTATGACTTTGAAGTAATAAATGGTGAGCGACGAATCTATTTTCCGGTAAATGTTTCGGAACTACCGATTCAGAAGTATTTATACGATGAAATTGATCCGGAAAATTTTAAGAACGCGCTTTTTACGGATCCTAATAATGTTAAAAAGGATTTACTTTTTCAAGGGGAAGAGTTTTCGAATGGAACAAGCTTTATGGAAGTGATGTACGTATCTAATATGCTTCGCTACGTGAATCCTAGTCAAGAAACCAATGGATTACTATTTAGTAGTGATCTTGTAGAGAAATCGATTAATTTTATCAATGTTCATGGTGGTTGGACAGATGATTTTCGCTATTTTCAGATTAATCCGAGTAGTAGACGAATAGTCTATCGATTATTTCATCAAGGTTACCCAGTATTTAACGAAAATAATATGGCTGAAATGACGCAGCGATGGGGTATAGAGGATATTTATATTTACGACCGACCTTATTTTGAGATTAATTTACGCGTGGATCTTGGATCAGAACCGGTTCAACTAGTCTCTGGAGAAAGTGCTATAGCTTTTTTACAAGATAGTAAAAATATCGATGACAAAGAATTGCAAGATTTGATGATTGGTTATCATTTGTATAAAGATCCAGACAGCCCTTCGACGTCGAATGTCATTATTCTAGAGCCATCTTGGTACTATCAATACAAGGGTATATGGTATCGGCTATCGATTGAAGAATTAGGAGGAAGGGCAAATGGATTGGAATAGGACGAAAACTATTTTTATCATTGTATTTACGGTATTAAATATTTTTCTCATTACACTCTTAGCCAAAAAACTAAATGCACAATATGAAAACCTGCATGACCCTACGATTGAAGAGCAATTAGCCGTTGATAATATCACCTATGGTAGTTTGGATAAATTGGTTAAAAAAGAGCCTCGTATTTCGGCTAAAACAAAAAAATTTTTGGAAGAAGATTTGATTCAGCTAGAAATGCAAGAAATCAGTCTCATTAATAATAATACGAAAATAAAGTCGATTCTTAAGGAGCCGTACTCCCTAGGGGAAGAATTTAATAGGACTAAAATGATTGAGGTTATTAATCAATATATCTTTAATGGCAATATCTATCGATTTGGTTATTACGATGAGACGAATAAAATAATTACCTATTTTCAGGTGTACAACAATAAGCCACTCTATAAAAATCGTTACGGTCATATTGATTTTTATCTGAATGACGACTTTGAAGTGGTATCTTATGAGCAAACGATGCTTACTTCCATAGAATCTTATACGGAGGAAGAGGATATTTTGCCTGCAATTGATATTATTGAAGTATTGCGATCGAAAGGAAAATTGCGTCCTGATAGTGAGATTGTTGATATGGAAATTGGCTATCATACGCTCGTTCAATTGACTGAATCTCAAGTACTTACGCCAACCTGGCATTTCGTTGTTGAGCATGAAAGTGTAGGAGTCGAACATTTGTATGTCAATGCGATTGAAGGTACTGTGCTAGATTTAAACAGCAATGAAGAGAAAGTGGAGTGAGTTACATGAACATGCAATTTAGTGTCTTAGCGAGCGGCAGTACGGGAAATGCTACATTTGTCGAAGCCGGTGGAAAATCCTTTCTTATTGATGCCGGCTTTAGTGGAAAGCAAATGGAGAACCTTTTTCAACAAGTCGACCGGAAAATAGAAGATTTATCGGGAATATTTGTTACACATGAGCATAGTGACCATATAAAAGGAATCGGTGTTCTGGCACGTAAATATAAACTACCGATTTTTGCAAACGAACAAACATGGAAAGCTATGGAACGTCTCGTAGGAGAAATAGCTACGGAGCAGAAATTCATTTTTGATATGGAAAGTGTGAAATCATTTGGGAGTGTCGATATCGAATCGTTTGGTGTCTCCCATGATGCAGCCGAACCGATGTTTTATATTTTTCATCACGAAGGCAAGAAGTTCGTCGTCGTCACGGATACCGGTTATGTAAGCGATCGAATGAAAGGCATCATTTCAAATGCCGATGTGTATGTCTTTGAAAGTAACCATGATGTCGATATGCTCAGAATGGGAAGGTATCCATGGAGTGTGAAGCGACGGATTCTTTCGGACGTGGGACATGTGTCAAATGAAGATGCAGCCGTTGCGATGAGCGAAGTCGTTGGCGAAAATACGAAAAGAATCTATCTGGCACATTTAAGTGCGGACAACAATATGAAGGATCTAGCGAGAATGAGTGTAGAACAAACACTCTTAAGCCGTGGGCATGTGGTTGGAGAACAATTTGCGTTGTATGATACAGATCCGAAAAAAGCCTGTGAGCTTACACTAGTTTAGTAATGCGCAAGACGTTGAAGAGAAAAGAGGTTTATTCTTTTCTCTATTTTTTATGGCTTTTTCGTATGCATGGTTGCTCTTCCCTTTCATTATGGGTGAAACCACCTGTTTGAGTAACAATTCCGTACAATAAACAAACGGAAAAGACGTCTGAAGTCTAGATGTATTCGAAAAAGCCATTTAAAAAATAAATTTAGTGAAATTTTTAATGCCTTTCTCATGAAATTTTAATGTACGCTGATTATAATATAAGATATAAACTCACAATAGAGAATAGATGTACGAAAGGATGAGAAACATTGGGTTATTATGATGAACAAGATGAAAGTCGCACTCATTATAAAAAGAGAAGTCATAAAGGCGGATACTTTCTCGCAAGCTTAGTAGGACTGGTATTAGGGGCATTATTAGTAGTTGTGGCTCTTCCTAAACTAGTTGACTATGATGTGCTTTCGAATGTTTCCATATCAGAGGATTCAGAGTCAATCACAGAAAATGGGACGAGTGCAACGAAAAATATATCGGTTGACGTGACGACAAATGTAACCGATGCTGTTGAAAAAGCAGGGGATACCGTTGTTGGCATCTCAAACATTCAAGCAGGTGGTTTTTGGTCTAGCGAAGCACAAGAAGCAGGAACGGGTTCGGGTGTAATCTATAAAAAAGCAGGGGATCTCGCTTATATTGTGACGAATTATCATGTAATTCAAGGGGCGGATCAGCTCGAGGTCACCTTGGCCGATGGATCAAAAGTACCGGCTACCCTTCGTGGTGGCGATTCATTAACAGATTTAGCCGTGTTGGAGATTGAAGGAACAAAAGTCAATGATATTGCTGAATTTGGTGATTCTTCTGCACTTAAAGCGGGAGAGCCTGTAATCGCGATTGGGAACCCCTTAGGCTTACAATTTTCAGGATCTGTCACCCAAGGAATTGTCTCCGGTGTAGAAAGAACAATTCCTGTCGATGTCGACCAAAACGGAACGATTGATTGGCACGCAGAAGTCCTACAAACCGATGCAGCAATCAATCCAGGAAACAGCGGCGGTGCCTTAGTTAATATTTCGGGGCAACTTGTGGGGATTAACTCGATGAAAATCGCCCAATCGGCTGTAGAAGGTATTGGACTGGCGATTCCAATAAATTATGCGCAACCGGTCATAGAGGACTTAGAGAAATTCGGAAAAATCCGTCGTCCGGCTATGGGAGTAGCGTTAAGAAACGTGAATGAAATTTCTGCTTATCACCAAGCGGAAACATTAAAATTACCAGAAGACGTGATCGATGGTGTGTTAATTGAGAAAGTGACGCCAAACTCCCCCGCAGCTCAAGCAGGCTTAGAAGAACTAGATGTGATCACAGAGCTTGATGGGGTGAAAATTAAAGACATGATTGAATTACGAAAGCACCTTTATAATGAAAAAGAAATAGGTGATACGTTGGAGGTAACCTTCTACAGAGGGGGAGAAACTCAAACCATTACGATGACGTTAACGGATACTTCAAGATTATAGGTGAGGATAACAAAAAGCAGAAAAGAGACTTCTCTTTTCTGCTTTTTGTTGTCTAGCTCCAGGCGCCTTGCGCATTTCTTATGACATGTTATGATGTCTGTGGATAATAATTTCTACTTCTAAACATACTGAACATATTGATATCAACAAGGGGGAGAAAGTAATATGATTTACTGTTGTAAAGAACACGTAGAGCTGGCACTAGATGTGGCAGTTGACGAACATGAAGTGGCACCTCAATTAGAGGCTGTGGATTCAGAAAAAAAGTTATCAACAGCCTGTGAATATTGTAATAATCAGGCAGAATATATTGTGGCGAACTAATATTCCTATACCATATGTGGATAGAAAATGTGGATATGTGGATAAGTGTTGTGGATAAGTTGTTTGTAAAGTGAGGATGACCTGTGAATATAACAATCATAACAGTTGGAAAATTAAAAGAAAAATACTTAAAACAAGGAATAGATGAATACGTAAAGCGACTTTCGGCCTATGCCAAAATCGATATTATTGAGCTAGCTGATGAAAAAGCACCAGAGCAACTAAGCAAACTTGATATGGAAATCGTCAAAAATAAAGAAGGCGAACGAATTCTTAGTAAAATTGGCGCAGATACCCATGTGATTGCCCTAGCGATCGAAGGAAAGATGCAATCTTCGGAGCAGCTGGCAGATAATTTGGACAAGCTGGCGACGTATGGGAAGAGTAAGGTGGCCTTTGTGATTGGTGGATCCTTAGGGTTAGGTGATGAGGTTTTGAGGAGGTCGAATGAGAAGTTGTCATTTTCGAAGATGACTTTTCCCCATCAGTTGATGCGCTTGGTTTTGGTGGAGCAGATTTATAGAGCGTTTCGGATTAATCGGGGTGAACCTTATCACAAGTGATGGTAAAGCAGAGTTTTGAAGTAATTCTAGATAGTTCATTGTTAAAATTACTCCGAGTATAAAACGGCAGAAATACTGCCGTTTTATTTATTTCACAATATCTTGGTTAATTCCTTCAGCTTTAGCAAGATAAAAAGTATATTCTTGCCCTTTTTGTTTTTGAGCAATTACTAGAAATTCAATAATATCTCCAAAGTTGAATTTATGAACTTTACCACTTCCGAAAAATTTATGAACCTCACCATTTACTTGAACATTTAAAACACTCATTTGTTTATTATTTTTTGTATTAAAGTGACCGCATGAAATAACGCGACCTTTACCACTTAAAAACATTTAAATCACTCCTTGTTACTGAAAGTTATCTTGCTTTAGCGAATAAATAATAATACATATTTAGAGAATTTGTTAAAATTAATTATAAAAGAATTAGTTGTTAGGATACTGAAACAGAATTCTTAAACTGAATAGCGTATGGAGGTTAAGAAATGATTACTAAAGCAGAGATAATAGCCCAGCCATATTCAGGTGAATACAAGGAGAGGATATATGACATTTCGAGTCCGTGGAACTCTCAAGATTGGACTTGGATTAAATTCACAAATGATGATTTTACTGATTGGTGTGGAAACTTTCGGGGATTTCCGCGAGATGTTGCACTTTCAAAAAAGTATAACTTTATTCTTGTTCTCACTTCAGATTACTTATTTAAAATTGATTGCCATGATGGAGAATTAGCTGAATATGAGTCGGACCCTCGATATCAAACTCTTACAGTTACGCCTTCAGGAGATTTCATAATAGCTAATTATTACGACATTCAAATTATAAAATCAACCTTAGAAAATAAAATACCAGTGGAAAGTCCAATAAAAATGGATACGATTAAATTTCATGGTTGGTCCAACAATAAACTATCAATTACATGTGATGAATTTCTTAATTGGGATAACAATGTGGAGCTAGAACTCGATGGTGATACTTTTGAACTTACTGTAAAAGGCTTGCAAAAATAAATAGAAGTAGTATTAGGTGGTGTAAAAGTGAATAAAGACAATTTAGCTGAGCAATTTGTAAAGGAATTCACTAACTTTAAATCATTATTAGAACAGCACGTTAAATTTAATAATGAAATATTACCTCACGTTTTCTTTGGTGAATGTAATGATTACTTTATTGATTTCCTTGTAAAAGAGGAAAATTCAAGAGACCTTGTAAAGTTATTCGAGTTCTTTGAAAGTATGGCAATTAAGGGTGATGAATTCGTTAAGGAATTATTAAGTGTTACTATACTTGAAAGACTTGGAGATAATAAAGAAGTCCTCAATAAAGCTTATAAATATATGGGGAAAGAAACAAGAAAGGCTTCTGATGAAATAGAAAAGCAATTGGAAAGATATTTGAAATAAAAGTTGTTTAATTTGAAAGTAAAGACCATCAATTTAAGATGATGGTCTAATATTGTTATGGAAATGACGTAATTGATAATTAGATGAAAAAGTGAGTTTATTAGCTTCAATTTCTTTACCCTGTTCTAATGTAATCTTTTCGTCTACTGTGTAAATTTGTTCAATCTCATATGTTTGTAACGAAGCAGATGATAAGTAATCCTTTAATTGGATTTCTAACTTATGTTTATTTTGTGCAAAGGCTAAACGTAATACAGATACCAAATCATATTCAGTGGTGCCTAATAATAACGACTGTGCTCTTTTTTTCGGTCGATAATTCATTTCTTCAATTTTGTCAGGAAAGTGATTTAAGAAATATATGAGTGCTTGTTCTTGAATACTTTCCACATTAGAAAAGCTAGGTTTAACAATATGTAAGGACTGGAACAACTCATCTTCAG
Source organism: Bacillus sp. 2205SS5-2 (assembly GCF_037024155.1). Lineage (NCBI taxonomy): Bacteria > Bacillati > Bacillota > Bacilli > Caryophanales > Bacillaceae > Bacillus > Bacillus spongicola. Next base: position 11,574 of record NZ_JAYKTS010000022.1, on the reverse strand, counting down.
CAATTTCAGGGTCAGCTTTATCACGTCTAACGCGAACTTCAATTCTCCACCAATGTTTCCGCCTTTGAAGTTGTTCACGTTCCCAATCAGTTAAATCTGCCTCATACTCTATTCCATTTTCTAAAGCTCTTTCTTCCTTTGAAAGTTCCTTCATTTTTTCTTTTTTCTTATCGTATATACAAACGTGCCATTCACTTTCTTTGCTTCCTATGTACATTGTTTCTAACTTACCATTCTTTCCAATGTATTTACCTATTTTCTTAGGACTATTACCAGCGAAGTAGATATAATCGGCTAAATCAGCTTCAACATCAAAGGCAAAATCCAATCTAGTAAATCCAACATTCTTTAGTAAAGGTAAAATTTTCTCTTTTAAATAAATATCCTCATCGGAAGTTATCCTTTTAGGATTGAATTCTAACTTGAATTCTCTTACATTTTTAAACTTCTTTTTATCGTTTGTTTTAAACCATATCTTTTCAAATATATATCCTTCAATTTCAGGAGTATTGTCTCCCTTTCGTATAGAAATAGGAGTATCTATCGAGTCAAGTAGTCTTTGAAAAGGATGTTTACCATTCCAATAACACCAGTTTCCCAATATTGATACTTTATCTATTGATACACCAAAAACTTCAGGATACTTGCCGTCTAAATAATTTAAAAATACTTGTATATCATTCATATTAAAACCCCTAAAAATAAAAACAACTGCAAAATGACAAACCTAATCGGCTATTAGAGGAGCCGATTATTACTACCGCCTCACTTCGTTCGTTGCTGGAAGTTAGAAAAGCATAACAGTCTTGAAAAATAGACTCTTCTACTTTTCAAACTTACGCATTCAGGGTTCCTCCCTTCAAAATTGTGTGCTCATTGTTTTTTGTGTTTTTTCAAAAAAACTTTTTTTGAGTACATAATTTTTAGGAGGTGGCTCAATGTGCAAAATGCGTCAATTGGGGGAGACGCTCTGCACTTGAGCCTCTCCTGAAAAAACCTTCTCTTAAATCTATTCACTTATTTCTTTAAAAGAATAGAGTGCAGCGAAACCACGATAACTTTTTTGACGAACAAAACCCCTTATCAAGTTTCTTTGTTCCTCACTTAAGTCAATTTCTAATAGTTTTAATTGGCTACGAGTGCAAAAGTCAAAAGGAATTCCAACATCATCTTCTTTAGTAAAGTCGTAAATTGGAAGACCAGAACGTTTGACCTCTTCTTTTGAAAATAACCCGTTTTTATTAGCTTTTAAATCCAAAGACTCACCCCCTAAATCTAAAACCCTTTTACTTTCTAACCTAAATTTATTAAATGTCAAACAATTCATAAAATAAAAACTTTTAAATTCAAAAAAATAAATTGCGTTTTTCCCCAAATGGCTTTTTTATTTTTGTATCTTATAAATACAAACAGCGCTGATTTGAAAATTCATGTATTAAACATAAAAAAATTTATTCGGAGGTTTTCAACATGAACAACACAATGGAAAAGACAAATTTAATCGTTCCTACAACAGAGGAAATGAAGAAGAAAGAATTAGTAAGTGTACTTGCAGGGTTAATCAAAAAATATGCAAATGAAAAGGAGAGTAACGAAAATGAGTAAACTTCGTGCGGCAATTTATATCAGAGTGTCAACAGATGAACAAGCAAACAATTTCTCATTAAAAGCTCAAGAGTCAGTAGTAAAGGAATTTGCAGAACGTAAAGGGTACAACGTTGTTGATGTTTATTGTGATGATGGATATTCAGGTAAGGATTTTAACAGACCAGAGGTTCAGCGTCTTTTAAGGGATATCAATCAAGATAAAGTTGACGCTATACTTGTCTGGAAGGTTGACCGTTTATCAAGAAATAACGCGGAAGTCTTGACATTATGTAACAATCTATTGAAACCAAAAAACAAAAAGTTGATTGTGACATCTATTGATATTGACTCAAGCACCACTAATGGTTATATGTTTATCTCTTTACTCAGCACCTTTGCTGAGTATGAGAGAGCGACTATTATTGATAGAGTAAATAATGGAATGCAGAAGAGAGCAGAAGAAGGAAAATGGAATGGTGGGAAAATCCTTGGTTATGACAATGTTAAAAAAACCTTAGTTATCAATGAAAAAGAGAGGAAGGTTGTTGAAGAAATCTTTCTATTAAGAGAACAAGGTCTTGGTTACAAAGCAATCGTAAATATTTTAAATGAACGAGGAGAAGTTACCAAAAAGGGCAATGCGTTTAGTATCACAGCGGTTAGTCTAATTCTCGAAAACCCAGCTTATATAGGAAAGGTAAAATGGGGTCAGTATCGAGATTGGAATAACAAAAGGAGAAAAGGTAAATCCGAACCTACGTATGTTGATGGAGTTCATAAAGCTATAATCAATCAGGAATTATGGGATAAGGTTCAAAACGTTAATAAGTTGCAAGAGGAAGCTTATTCTAACAACCGTAATTTTAAAGGGGATTTATTCCTAACAGGTGTATTGAAATGTCCAAAGTGCGGTGCGGGTACTGTAATGTGTAAAACCAAAAAGAGAAACGGTGAAGGTTATCACATCTATTACATGTGTCAGGCTTACCATAGCAAAGGTAAATCAGCTTGTAGTACAAACCTAATCAAAAAAGATGTGGTAGAGCAAAAAGTATTAAACGTAATTTCTGAATTGGTTCGAGACGATGAAATTGTTAACAACATTATTGAAAAGTTAGATGCTGAAAAAGAAAATCATTTTGAGCCAATGGTAAAGGAATTAGGAATTTATCAATCAAAATTGAATTCTCTTTTGAGTAGACAAGCAAAGTTAGATAAAGATTATTTTGATGATAAAATGGAAATTACAAACTATAATCGTTTATCAATAAATATTCAATCTGACATTGAGGCTTTTCAAGAGAAGGTTAAACAGCAGAAAAGAGAAATTGAAAAGCTATCTAGTTCAAATAAGATAGATAACGAAATTGTAATTGCTGCTCTTCTTAACTTTAATGAACTGTTCCATAAAGCAGATGGTGAAGAGAAAAAAATGTTAGTTCGTGCTTTAATCAAGGAAATACAAATGGATGAAAATCGGAAGGATATAAAGAAAATCGCCTTCTGGTTTTCTTCAGAAAATGCTTTACTATCTAATAAGGGGAGCAGAACCTTATCATAAATAGAGGCAAAAAAAGTTGTAAATAAGGTGATATTTTGTCTTTTGAATCTGTAAATTCACCTGCTTTGTGGAAAAGTACATGGATAAGAGTAAACGTATTAGATATGTTAACTTCGGTAAAATCAAATTCCAACGTAATCTTATCAATGGAGCGGGAGTGACCTTTTAAATGTTTAACAGAGATATTATGCAGTAGCAGTTGAAAGAGATGCTTTTGCTTATCTCTGGTAGCATGTTGAAACACCTCCAAATACTTTTCTAGTAACTCTCTTATTAGATCAGGTGATATAACTTTTGAATCAGATGAACTTAGATGTATGCTAAGTTCATTTCTCTTTTGTTCTAAATCAGCTTTTTCTTTTGCTATCTTTTGGAGACGTTCTTGAAGAATGGCAATGGGAAAGAGATTTTTTTCAAATGCCTCCATATATCTCTCCTGCATTGCATTTACTTCAATTAGTTTCTGTTCTACGGCTTCAATTTCGTTTTTAGTTTTCACGGTTGCTTTAACGGTTTGCTTATTCAAAGCTTCAATTGTTTTAGTGAATTGCTTTGCATCATTTAAAAAGTCTATTAGTCCATTAATTACCAACTCTTCTGCTTCGTAAGCTTTAATTGAATTTGATTTACAAGAGGAAGATCCTTTATTATGAAAATTTCCACATACATAGTAGCGATGTTTATGTTTTGATCCGTCTTTTCGAGTAGAAGTGGTTATTGATGGAACCATACCTTGGCCACAATCCGGACACCTAAGAATACTACTTAATAGAAAAGGTTCATTTGATTGACGCTGTTTAAAGGACTTACTTTGTCTACGTGCTTGAACGATACTCCATGATTCATTTGATATAATCGATTCATGCTTTCCATCTACTATAATAGGATTTGGATTTTTACCTTTTCTTCTTCGTTTATCCCAATTCTCTACTTGCAACCATCTTATTTTTCCTATATAAACTGGATTATCTAATATTGTTGCAATACCATTGATAGAAAAATGCCTATTATGCTTTGTCCGATAGCCATCTTTATTAAGTGAATTAGCAATTGCTTTTAGACCTTTCCCTTCCGAATACATATTGAAGATCAATCTTACAATGGCTGCTTCTTTAGGGTTTATTACTAATTCTTTTTCTACTGAATCATAGCCAAAAATAAGACCACCATTCCACGATCCTTCTCTGGCTCGTTGAGTCATTCCAAGCTTTACGTTTTCGGAAAGGGTATTACGCTCCATTTCAGCAATAGAAGCCATAAGTTGAACGACTAAACGACCTATAGGGCTACCAGTATCAAAGTTCTCCGAGTAAGAAATAAACTGTACATCGTTTTCTTCAAATTGATCTAGTAGCACAAGTGTATCTAACATATTGCGAGAGAGACGTGAAATCTTCCAAACCAAGACCGCCTGAAATTTTCCCTTGTCTACATCAGATACAAGTCTCTGCATAGCGGGACGTCCCTTTATTGATTTACCACTAATTCCTTCATCGACATATTCGTCGGCTATCTCCCAGCCATATAAACTAGCATATTGACGAAGTGTCTGAAGTTGAGCGGAAATACTATAACCCTCCGATGCTTGCTCTTCAGTACTAACACGACAATAAATTGCGACTCTTTGTATTTTCAAAATACCTCCTCCTTTTAACTAAATACTATATTAAAAAATAAGAAAGGAGAAAGGGAAGTTCCCTTTCTCCTACAACTTTGCTAAGTCATTATTATTAAAGTAATAAACTATATTTTTAATTTTCCTATCGTTTGTTGTTGCTCCGTTGGTGACATGAATTTCCTTAATGATATGATTTAGTAACAACTTTTTTTCTTCATTAAGGAGTAATGAAGAAAAATCATTGAAGTTGTTAGAACAAAAATTAATAATCTCGTTAGATGTCTGATTCTGTTTAAATTTAATGTATTGTGTTATTTCAATTAGATTTGAGTTTTTTCTATTCAATTGATCTTGTTGTTTTTTTAATTTACCTTTTAGGAATTCCTTATCCAAAGAAAGTTCTGTATCATACATTAATTCAATGACATTATCCATTTTAACTTTGATTTGTTTTATCTCCTTTTTAAGATTATCCATTTCTCTTTCTAAGGGTTCAAGTTCAAAAGAGAGTGTAGCTGCAATCGCTCCATCTACAGATGCTGATAAATCTAAGCTGTTTATATACATAGTAAAACTTTTAAAAACCGTTTCCTCTGCATATTCCTTTTTAATTAAATTAGAAGAACAAGCGACTTTTCCACTATTTTTATTTTTACTGCATTGATAATATTTATATTTTTTACTACTATTACCTTGTAACATAGGAGAACCACACTCAGGGCATTTTAGCAATCCAGATAATGGGTAGGAGCCGGGATGAACTTTTAATGGTTGATAACTACGTGCCTTCATTACTTCTTGCGTTTTGTCCCACAGTGATTGTTCAATGATAGGTACATGGATTCCTTTTTTATATTCACCTTTCCATTTAGTATTCCCGATATAAATTTGGTTTTGTAATATCCCTCTCTGTTAGGATAAATGTCGTAAGGTACTTTAGTGTTATAGTTAAGTAAATAACACGGAGGTCGATTGATATGACAAGTAGTAATAGAGTACGATATTCGCTGGAACGAAAAGAAGCGATTGTTACACGTATGATGCCACCAAAAAATGAGTCAGTGACACAAATTGCGAAAGAAGAAGGCATCTCAGAAGTTACTTTATACAAGTGGCGTAAGGAAGCACGCACAGCTGGTGTGGCAACGCCAGGCAATAGTCAAACAAGTGATAAATGGAAAAGCGAGGATAAGTTTTTAATTGTCATGGAGACGTTTGCGATGAACGAGTCGGAGTTAGCAGACTACTGTCGTAGAAAGGGTCTGTATCGTGAACAGATTGAAGCATGGAAACGTGTATGCCTTCAGGCAAATGGTCAGGCATTCGATCAAGCAAAGCAGTTGAATGGTGCATTGAAGGATGAAAAGAAACGTGCCAAGCAATTAGAAAAAGACCTACAAAAGAAAGAAAAGGCACTAGCTGAAGCTGCGGCGTTATTGCTTTTGCGAAAAAAGGCCCAAGCGATTTGGGGGGACGACGAGGAAGAATGATTAGCCCGTCAAATCGCGTATTAGCTGTCGAACTCATACAAGAAGCCAATCAAAATGGTGCGCGATTAGCGAAGGCTTGCGTGGAACTTCAAATCAGCGTTCGAACGTACGAGCGTTGGGTGGCAAAGGGAGATGTAGAGGTCGATCAGCGCTCCATCACGAAAAGACCAACGCCGAAAAATAAGTTGTCTGAGGAAGAAAAAGAGGAAATACTGACGGTTGTCAAACAAGAAGAATACGCCGATTTACCACCGACGCAAATTGTGCCAAAGCTTGCGGACGTCGGGACTTATATCGCCTCAGAATCAACGTTTTATCGTGTATTACGCGAAGAAAAGATGCAACACCACCGTGGTCGTAGTCAAAAGCCCGAGCGAAGAATTCCTGAGAGTCATCTGGCCATCGCGCCCAACCAAGTATGGTCATGGGACATTACATGGCTTGGGGGGCCTGTGAAAGGAATGTATTATCGCCTCTATTTAATTCTGGATTTATTTAGTAGAAAAGTAGTCGGTTGGGAAGTGTGGGAATCGGAAGAGGCAAAACACGCCGAAACGCTCGTGAAGAAAGCAACCTTCAATGAAAAAATTCAAGGAACACCCCTCGTGTTACATTCAGATAATGGGAGCCCGATGAAAGCTGAGACATTCTTGAGTTTACTAGAGAAATTGGGGATTCAAAGCTCCTTTTCAAGACCACGTGTGAGTAATGATAATCCATACTCAGAAGCGATGTTTCGGACACTCCAGTATCGCCCGAATTTCCCGAACAAAGGTTTCGCATCGCTTGAGGAAGCGAGACAATGGGCACAGCAGTTTGTCCATTGGTACAACGAGATTCATCTGCATAGTGGACTGGAATTTGTGACACCTGTACAGTGTCATACTGGAGAACACATAGCCATATTGGAAAAGCGAAAAGAAGTATACGAAGCAGCGAAGGAAAAGCATCCAGAGCGTTGGACACGAGGGATAAGAAATTGGACGCCAAATAAACAAGTAGCGCTAAATCCAATGCGAGACGAGGGGAAGGCAGAAGTATCGAAGAAACCATAACACTCCCCCATTTCCCTGGTGATGTAGATTGAAAGAGTTCCTTTCCTTTCGATCTACATCACCAGGACAGCAAGCGAAGCGCGGTAGCTTTGATTGAACGAGGGGATTCATCCAATCTTTTAAAATACTAAAGTAATTAAATACGACAACTATATTGACAACCACCGCCGCTAACGATGTATTTGAAGAACATCTATTTCTGTTCTCCAGATATTGTTAGTGGTGCTTTTTTGTCTAAATGCCCTCTGATTCAGATATAAATTTTGCTGAAGATTTCTAGAGAATAACAATTTAAAGAGGTGTTGTATATGAAGAAAAACATACAGGTTGATTACAACCAACATTATAAATCAGTTTTAACGATTGAAAAAGATGTGGAGAAGGTTAAGGCTTCAGACTTTTTACACAACTTCGCGGAATTAATAATAAAATATTCGAGCCACATAGAGAAGCAGCTTAAAAAAGAAAGTGAGGAATTACAATGAAGAAGAAAAGAGCGGTAGGGTATAAACGGAGAAGTCCAAGGTCGGAAAAAGACTTTGGGAACACGTCCTTGGAAAAACAAGAAGATGAGATAACTAAGTATTGCATGCAGAATGATATTGAACTAGTTGACGTTTACGAAGATGATCTAAAGTCGGGTAGTTCATTCAAAGGTAGGGACGGGTTTATTGAAATGTATAACCGAGTTTTAGATGAGTATGAAGAAATAGATTACATAATCGTCTACAAGCAAGACAGATTGTCCCGTGATTCGTTAGATACATTGTATTTTATGAAACAGCTTAATGCAGTTGACAAACATGTCATATCAATAGCTGACAGTATAAATACAGAGGATCCCACGGCAAAGATTCTTGTTCATGTTTTGTCATTGGTTGCTGAATTGGAAAGGGAATTCATCTCATTTCGGACGAATTCCGGAATGGAAAAAAGAGCTGAAGATGGAGAGTTTTTAGGTGGGAAAATCTTTGGGTATGAAGTAATAAATAAGAAATTATCATTACTTCCTGAGGAAGCGAAGGTTGTCAGATATATATTTGAAAAATGTGCTTCAGAAAAGTGGGGTTACAAAAAGATTGCTGCTAACCTTAATATCCAAGGTATAAGGACTAAAAATAAAAATCAATGGACAGTTAATGCAATAAAAACTGTGTTACAGAATCAGCAGTATATAGGTAATTCTAAATGGCGAGGGAAACTTAGAAAAGGGAAACATACTCCAATCATTGAAAAGTCATTGTGGGATGAAACTAGAAAGGTAATGCAAGCAAGAAGCTATACGCCTCGAAAGATACATCCAGGCTCCTATCCCCTTAGCGGAATACTTAAATGTCCTCAATGCGGGGGATCTATGGTTCAAGGGTACAGCAGTCAGAAATACAAGTATTACCAATGCAATAAAAATAAAAATAGTGGGAGTAGTGTCTGTTCTTCCAATCTCATTAAAAAGGAGTATGCTGAGGGGGTTGTACTTAAGGATTTTCTGCATCAGCTCAAAAGAAAAGTATCTCCCTCAACTGTTTACTCAGTAACACAGTCAATATTAGGCTATGAATTAAATCCTTTGGAGAAAGAAGCTAGTAAACTAAAAAAACAGATAGGAAGGTTAGAAAGAGAGATGTTGAAAATAATGGAACACTCTAGTGACACATCCCTCAATCTAGATACCGATATGATAAAGTCCCATTTAGCAACAAAGCAAGCTGAAATAAACAAAATAAACAGTGATCTTGCTGACATTGCTAAGCAAGTAGAGTTGAAACAAAATGAATCTATAATGGATATTATTTATTGTTCGATTAAGAACTTTGAAGAGTTTTACCATACACTCTCTGATGATGAAAAGAAATCGTTTTTTCATTCTGTTATTAAAGAAATTCAAGTAACTAGAGGAGAAAAAACAAAAGATCGTCGTATAAAAGATGTTATTTATCATTTTGATTTAGAAGAGGTTAATGAATTGGTTAATCCTGTTAGTTAGCTATAATTGTCATGCTTTTTCGCTATCAAGTAAGGAAAAGGGTTGATCCTGTTATCTATTAATATAAATCAATATGGAAGAGGAAGTCCCTTATCTTATCCAATAGGATACTTCCTTCCATTCTTTAAGAGTTTCTCCTCTACAATCTCATTAATATCCAAATCAAGATCAGAACACAACATCAATGAGTAGATTAAGACATCCGCGACTTCTTCGCGGATGTTTTCTTTATTAGTTTTTATTGCTTCTTCGCTACTGATCCATTGAAAGTCTTCAAGTAGTTCGGCTGCTTCAATAGAAATAGAGATAGCAAGGTCTTTGGGGTTGTGATATTGTCTCCAGTTACGATCATCTCGGAATTTGTTTATTTTATTGATTAAGATTTGAATATCGCTCAAACCTTTCCTCTCCTTTCTAAAGCTAATAGATGTTTTCTTAATATAGGGTCTGTAGCATAAATATATAAGCCGTGAATTCCTCTCTTCATTAAGACGTTAATGGAATTGAGGATGATTTCTTCCTTGATTTCTTGGTTCTTCTCTGGTGATAAGTCAGAGCGTGAAGCAAATGCCCCTTTATCTTTATATCTAGAAGGGTCAATAACTAGCTTGTCTTCCTCTCCATTATAGCTAACGGAGGGGCCAAGAACTACACCGACAAAGTTAAGATCAAAGCCTTGCACAGTGTAGATAGAGCCGACTTCTCTAATCGATTCCGGATTCTCAGCCCATGCTACATTATTCATTGTGTTATTCCAAGGCATGTTTATTCCTTCTTCATCGACAATATAAGATTTCTTGTCTTTTTTATGTAAGTAGTCAAAGGTTGAGACAATACGCGATAGTCCAATTTCGTTATTCTTCCTTTCTATAGCTGCTTTAAACGACTCAGCATCTTTGAAAAACTTAAGCTCAAATGAAGAGTCTGTATCTACCGGAAGTGGAAGTACTTCTTTGGCGATAAAGTGATCAATCCAATTTATTGTTTCAGGACTGGCATTCATCCTCATTTGGTCTGTTAACTTCACGGTTTTGGCGGAATAGTTTTTGGTAATTTCCTCAAGCAAACTGTTGTTCCAATAGCTTTTAATTTTCAATACTTGCTTTGGATCAAAGATGACGATAGTAATTTTGCTACGTTTAATAATTTCATCCAATTGATTCTTATAGTTGAAATTGTTATAGCTATCTTCCTTTGTTAATAGTAGATGCGCCTCGTCAATGAGAACAATATCTGCTGATGTTCCTGACTTCGTTTTCTCATTAATGAATGGTGTTGGCTTCATTAGATTTTTTTTCTTAATATTCGGCAAGCTGTTAGCAATATTTTTGTACGTCTTCAGCATCTCGCCATTATTCACTAGCATGTAATTATCGGATCTTTGTAGAAGAGAGCTACTATCCTTAGATAAATCCTGAAGAGTATTAAACAACGAGCTTAAGAGGACACTTTTACCTGTGCCAGCATCTCCTTCAACTGTAATCACATGGTTGCCTTCTAACATGATATGTTCCTTACAGAAATCAAGGATTTCATTTTTAATATCCAGCTGAAGAGGTGACAGTTCTTTATATGGTGATAGTTTATAAATATCTTTGTTCTGAAGATTTTCAAGAGTCTCACTGACAATGTTTTCTTCACGAAGCTTCTTCCAAATTGCTTGAAAAAGATCTTCGTTATAGAATGATTTCTCAAAATAATTGTGAGTTTCCCTTGAACTAGTCTGACTTACATTTTGCAATTGAAAGTGGTTATCGGCAATAAAATAATTAATCAAGTTTGACTCAATATTGTACGTAGCAGACTGATTAAACTTCTCATGTCCAATCAAAATAGATCGGTTCAAATTCCTTCGCCTTTTATCCTCTAAATGGTTCTTTAACCTTCTTGTAGCCTGAACGGTTTGTCCGATATAAGCTGACGGCCTTTTTCTCTCGTTATAAAGAATATAGACGATAGGATAATTATTTAGATGAACCTGCTTAACGGTATAGTCAGAGTCCCGTGTAAAATCTCTCTTTTCAAATACTAATTCACTCATACTTGTAGCCTCATTGTTTCTTTTTAAGATAATAGTATCATACTGGAGAGTCAAAAGTTCTCCAATATTTCACCATAGAAAAATAACCCTTCAACAGGCGTGTTGATTATCCATTTTCAGGCAAACTAATCCCGTAGAAAATCCGGGCGTTTTTTAAAACTACACTCATTTCGGATAACCAATCAATTGGGAGATCATTTATTAAAAGAAGTCTTGTAAATGAGATAAATGATAGCTT